>NZ_CAXUCH010000099.1:0-15176 GCF_964249325.1 uncultured Mycobacterium sp.
TCGTTGGGGCGACCCGTCCCCCTCGCCGCTCCGCGGCTGGGGGCGCCCCCCGCGCCCGGCTCCGCCGCGCTTGCGATCGCCCCGGCCCGCGAACCGGTCAAGTCCCTCGATGTCGGGGTAGCGCGGGTGGTGCAGCACCCCGGTGGCGGCGATGACCACGTCGGCCTCATCGCGCTCTTCAGAAGTCGTTATGCGCCAACGGTTTCCGACGTATTCCATGCGGCGGACTTCGCGGCCGTAGCGGATCAGCTCGTCGATGCCATGGCGGCGCGCGACGCTCTGGAAATAGGCGAGGATCTCCGGCCCGGGCGCGAACGCATGGCTCCATTCCGGGTTAGGCGCGAAGGTATAGGTGTACAGGTGCGACGGCACATCGCAGGCGATGCCCGGATAGGTGTTCTCCCGCCAGGTGCCGCCGAGCCGGTCGGCCTTCTCGTACACCGTGATGTCGGTGAAACCCGCTTCTCGCAGCTTGACGGCGGACAGCACGCCGGCCATCCCGGCGCCGATCACCACGAATCTGAGGTCAGGCATCGCCGCCCGATGACGATGCGGGCCGCGGAGCGGCAGGAGGAGGAGTCGGGCTCGGATCTCGAGGCCGCAGACCGTCGAGAACGAGCGACACCACGAACTCGGCGACTTCCGCGGCGCTGACACCGTCGTCGGTGGAAAGCCGCCGGTGCGCCAACTGACCGATCAGCGCCGCGAGGGTGTAGGCCATCATCCGCGCTGGGGCCGCGACCACCTCGCCCCGCTCTTGGGCGACGACGATGAAGGTTTCAATGTCGTCGATGAACCGCTCATAGATGCCGCCGAGGTGCTTCTCGAACCGGTCCCCGAGTGCGTAGGCGTCGCGGAACAGCAGCTTGACGGTGGCTTTGTCGGCCTCGAAGAACTCGAACGTCGCCTGCACGGCAGGCCGAAACGACGCGTGGAGACCGGCCTGGGTGGAGCCGGTGACCGCGGCCGAGACATGTGCGCGCAAAGCTTGCTCCTCGACAGCCATCAAGGCGTGGAACAAGTCGTCTTTGGAGTCGAAGTACCAGTAGATCGACCCATAGGCCAACCCGGCCTCTTTGGCGATGTCGGCGATGGTGGTGGCGTGAAACCCCTTGCGGGCGAACACCCTTTTAGCCCCCGCCATGATCTCGTCGCGGCGCGCGGACTTGTCTTCGTCGCTGACCGCGCGCCGGCGCCGGGTTGGCGTGCTCACCGCTCGACCAGCTGCTCGAGCTGGCCGACCGCATCGATGAACTCGGAGACCATGTCGAGCACCACGGACCGCGCAGACCGTACTTTGTCCAGTGAGCCGACCACCTGGCCGACGAAGTAGGTCGCCAGCTCACGGGCTTTGGCGTCGGGCTGGCTGGCGGCCTGGTTGATCCGCAGCTGTGGGTCGGCGACCAGCGCGCTTTGCAGCGGCATGCCCAGCGGCTCGGGACTGCCGGGCCGCTCCCATTCGTCGGTCCACGCGGTGCGCAGCATGCGGGCGGGTTTACCGGTCAGCGACCGTGACCGCACGGTGTCCGACGATGAGGCGGCCAGAAACTTGTCCTTCACCACTGCGGGGGTTTCGGCTTCTTCGGTGGTCAGCCACACCGATCCGCACCACACGCCTTCGGCGCCCAGAGCGAACGCAGCGGCGATCTGGCGGCCGCGGGCGATCCCGCCGGCAGCCAAAACGGGTGTTGGCGACACCGCGTCGACCACCTCGGGGACCAGCACCATCGTCGCCACCTCGCCGGTGTGGCCGCCGGCCTCGGTGCCTTGCGCGACGATCAGGTCGACACCCGCCGCGGCGTGGCGCAGCGCGTGTTGTGTGGTGCCGGCCAAAGCGGCCACCAGGACGTCGTTGTCGTGGGCGCGGGTGACCAGGTCGGCTGGTGGTGGGCCCAGCGCGCTGGCGATCAGCCGGATGTCGTGGGCGAAGGCGACGTCCAGCAGCGGCTGATAGCCCTTGGGCGACACGTTGAGCCCCGCAGTGGGCGGCAAACGCCCTGGCGCGCTGTGGATTCCGTAGCGTTCGAGCAGGTCGTCGAGAAACGCGCGATGTTCGTCCGGCAGCAGCGCACCCACCTGCGCAGCGTCGATCCCGCCGGATTCCGCGCCGATGTATTTGGGTGGCAGTAGCAGGTCCACGCCGTAGGGCTTGCCGCCGGTCTGCTCTTCGATCCAGGTCAGCTCGCTCTCCAGCCGCTGCGGACTGTGCGCGACGGCGCCAAGGATGCCGAAACCGCCCGCATTGGTGACTGCGGCCACGACGTCGCGGCAGTGGCTGAACGCGCAGATCGGGAACTCCACACCGAGCAGCTCGGCAACCCTGGTTCGCACGCACGACGACGCTACCGAGTTATTGATTGATGTGTCAATCAAGTGGGATAAGGTGCGGGCCATGGCCTTGACCGAGCAGGAGCAGCGCAAGCACCGCCACGCGGTGCGTGAGCTGATGCTGACGACGCCCTTCCTGGCCGGGCTAGGTCTCGTGTTCGACCGCTACGAGCCCGACGACGTCACCATCAGGTTGCCGTTTCGGGAAGACCTCACCAACGACGGCACCTACTTTCACGGCGGGGTGATCGCGTCGGTGATGGACACTGCCGGCGCGGCGGCGGCCTGGTCCAACCACGACTTCGACAAAGGCACGCGCGCTTCCACTGTCGCGATGAGCATCCAGTACACCGGCGCCGCCAAGCGCTGTGACCTGCTGTGCCACGCGCGCACTGCCCGACGGCGAACGGACCTCACCTTCACCGAGATCACCGCCACCGACGCCGACGGCAACGTCGTCGCCCACGCCGTGCAGACCTACCGGATCGTGTGAGCTCTCCGTGTGCCGTTCGCCGAGTGGCCACCTATGACACGCTTTTTCGCCGGACGCGTGCATTAAGTGGCCACTCGACGCCGAGCTCTCCTCTAGGGAGCCTGCCCGTCCGGCGGCCAGCTGGCGACGCCTTCTTCCAGCGGCACGTCCAGGCTCTGGACAACGGTGGCGATCATTCGCCAGGCGGCGATCGCGGTGACGAGTTCGACGAGCACGGCAGGGTCGGCGTCGAGTGCGCGTTCACAGGCGGTCCAAGTCTCGGCGCTCACCGCGCCGTCGCGCACGACGTCGTCGGTGGCGGCGAGCACCGCCTGCTCGGTCGGCCCGAACCCGTCGTAATCGTGCCAGTCCCGTACCGCGAGCAGGTCGTCGGCGCAGACGCCGAGGCCCTGAGCGACGCGCCAATGCTGGGTCCACTCGTAATCCGATCCGGTGAGCCAACCGATGCGCATGATCACCAATTCGCGCAGCCGCGAATCGAGGGCGCCGTGCCAGAGCATGCTGGCGAGTAAGTCGTTGATCGCGCGGGCCAGCAGCGGGTGGTTCAACAGCACCTGAAAGATGGCCAGCTCGGCCATATAGTTCGGCACGCCTGCTTCGTCGGCAGCGGCCTTGGCCTCGTCCACCGGCAAACGTGGCACCCGGGCTTCGGTCATGGCGTGACGACTCCATGCACGGGCGGCACGCCGGCGCGCTCACCGGCCATCGTGGCGACCAAATCCTCCGCATCGTCGAGCCCGGCGCAGCGACGGGGCAGGCTCTCGAACGGGTAGCGGCCCGACGCCAGCAGCTGCAGCGCCGCCCGGTACGCGGTGACATCGACGCCGAGCGCGCCGAGGATCCGTAATTCCTTGACCACCAGCACGTCTGGCGAAAACCCTGGCGCACCGCTGCCGAAGCCTCGGGTGCCGGCTACCACGACGGTGGCGGCGGGTCGGGCGAGCGCGATGGCTTGCGCGAACGCCGCCGGTGCCCTGGCGGTGACGTCGACGACGACGTCGGCCAGCCCGCCGCACGCTTTCGTCAAGGCGGCGACGGGATCCTCGACGGCGACATCGACAGCGAGGTCGGCACCGAACTTCGCGGCAAGCGCCAACCGATCGGTATCACGGGGTCCTAGCCCGGTCACCATGACAAATCCGGCGCCGGCCTCTTTGGCCGCTGCGGCGGCGCACAATCCGCGAATGCCGGGACCGAGCACCGCGACGACGTCACCAGGGCTAGTCTCGGGAAGTGTTGCGCCCCAGCGTATTCCGGCGCCCAACGGATTGAACAATGTCGCCACGACCGGGTCGAGGTCGGCGGGCACGGGCAGCACCATCGAATCGGGCGACAGGTATTGGTACTCGGCGTATCCGCCCCACAAGCTGGGCGGCCGATCGACGGGAATGAATCCGTACATGTCCGCCAGCCCGTGACGTTCACAGCGCCGGTACTGTCCGGCAAGGCAATTCACACATCGCCGGCACGCCTGGAACACTTCGACGGCAACTGTGTCGCCGGCGGCCACGCCCCAACGCTGCGCTGCCCGCGCCCCGATGACCTCGATCGTGCCGACAGTCTCGTGACCGGGAATGAACGCGAACCCACCAGCGAGATCTCCGGTGTACTCCTCGTGGTCGGTGCCGCACAGCCCGCAGGCGGCCACCCGCACCAGGGCGTCGTCGTCGCCCACTTCCGGGAGTGGAAATTCGCGGCTCACGAGGCGGCGCGGCGCCTCCAGCACCAGCGCCCGCGCCATCGCGTCGCGCGACATACGCGCACCTTACGGACGTTTTTGCGGACGAGTCAATCGCGGCGCAGAGCAGGCGGCTGTAGCCGTCCCGGCGTCGCAGTGATGAGCATTTTCAACCGGCTAAGCGGCTGCGTCGCCAATATCGCGCCCAATAGCGGTTGATCGAAGAAGGACAAGAAGCGCGTTAGCTACTCCGCGGCATTTACTGGTCGCCGATTCAGCTGCCAGTGAACAGCGCAACGACGTTGCTGGCGCGACGGCGTGCGCGGGAGCTAATTGTACCGGCTGATCCCGAATATTTCCGGTGTCTACTGCGAGGAAATCTTCTTATATAGCGCACAGCTGCTTCGAACTTGGCCGAAGGCAGCAAGCCGCTAAGCTGATATCGTTGCCGTCAAAACGTCCGGCGATGAATCCGTTGAAAGGTGTTCGTAAATGGTCACATTGTCGTTGACGAGACTGGCTGCCGCGGTCGGTGGTGCCGCATTGGCGTTGTCCGCCGGGGCCGGGCTCGCGTCTGCGCAACCGGATGATCCAGCGGTCAACACCACCTGTACCTACCCCCAGGTGGTCTCGGCGCTAAACGCGCAAGACCCGGCTGCCGCCGCGCAATTCAACTCATCGCCGATGGCACAGTCAGCGTTGCGTCGATTCCTCGCCGCACCGCCGGCTCAGCGTCAGCAGATGATCCAGCAGCTGCAGGCCAGCCCAGCCGGTCAGCAGTACTACGGAACCATCGAGCAGGTCGCCCAAACCTGCAACAACTACTGAGTGCAAGCGTGAAGCCTGCTAGCAGCCCGGCTGATTACAGGCCGGGCTGCTAGTACCCGGCATTTGTGCTGAACGGGCGCGCCCCACGGCACTTCCGGCTGCGCCATCGCATCGTCGCCGCCCGGCTGGTAGCCGGCGAGGGTGACGAAATCGTGCCACCGACGCGCTCACCCCACGAAGAGTTGGCCGCGGATTCGCTCGAGGCTTTGTCGGGGTGCGCCCTGCTCCGCCGGCCGCACGACGACAGCGTCGGGGTCGCTGCCATCAGGCCGTCCGTGGCATATCCTTCACCCGGACGAAGGGAAGGCCATGAGCAACCACACGTACCGGGTGATCGAGATCGTCGGAAGTTCGCCCGAGGGCGTTGACGCAGCGATCCGAAATGCGGTGTCGCGCGCCGGACAGACGATGCGCGGACTTGACTGGTTCGAAGTGCAGTCGGTGCGTGGCCACCTTGAAAACGGGGCAATCGGACACTTTCAGGTGACACTGAAAGTCGGCTTCCGAATGGAGGACGCTCAGTAAAGGGTCCTAGCCGGCGACGGCGCCCGGTTCGGAAAAGGGCGCTCCGAACTCGGGGACCCGCTGAAATCCGTGTTGACGCGCCAGGACTGCTCCGCGTCGAAGCATGGCGCCCATCGCGACGAATCCGGCGTGGTCCACCAGGACGAATGGCGACAGCAGCCTGTTGTGTACGAACGCGAACGCCACGCCGCTCGCCGGGTCGGCCCACCCCAGCGAGCCGCCCAGCCCGGCGTGACCGAAGCCCGGAATCGCGTTGAACGGCACACGGTGATAGCCCATGTGAAACGCTAACGGCACCAAGAGGTTCCGATCCGGCCGCAGGCTGGGCCGTCCGGTCAGGCGGGCCACCAGCTCACGCGATAAGAACCGGGTGCCGTCGATCTGGCCACCGTTCGCGATCGCGCCGTACATTCGCGCCAGGCTGCGCGCCGTCGCCACCCCGTTCACGGAGGGAATCTCCGCATCGAGCAGCGGAATCTCGCCTTGCACAACGGCTCTCATGCCGGGGAAGTACATGGAGCCGAAGCCGGCGGACAGCTCGAGTGCCGCGATGCGTGGTGCGAGACGGTTGAAGACCGGGTTGGAGATGGTGCTCTGCGGCATGATGATCTGCGCCACCTTCGTCGGCGACTGCAGCGGCGGACGGCCCAGATGCAATCCGTCGGTGTCCAGCGGCTCGGCCAGCTCCTCCCGGATCAACTCCCGCATCCCCGTGCCGGTTACGGCCCGCGCCAGCCCCGACATCAGCCAGCCATAGGTCAGCGCGTGGTAGGCGGGTTTGCCCAACAGGCTTCCCGGCGCGGCCTCGGCAATCCGCTGTTCCATCCGCTCGTGGTCTAGCAGGTCTTCCTTGGTGGCGCCGTGCAGGTGCGCGAGCCCCGCCCGATGCTTCATGACCTGTCGAACGGTGATCGTGTCTTTGCCGTTCGCGCCGAACTCCGGCCAGTACTGGGCGACGGGTGCGTCGTAGTCGATCAACCCCCGGTCGGCCAGCCGGTGGATAACGGTGGACGCCATGCCTTTGGTCGCCGAGAACACCATGGCAGCGGTATCGGCCGACCATGGCAGCTGGCCGGCGCGGTCGGCCCAGCCCGTCCAGACGTCGACAACGGGTTCGCCGTCGACATATACCGCCAGCGCGCCGCCGCCGAATCGGCGCGACGGGAATATGCTTGCGAAGCTGCGAACCGCACAGGCAAAGTGCGGATCCGCTGCGCCGTGAACCCCACGTGGCAGCACTGCGCCACGGTAATCACGGGTTTCTTGCCTCACAGCATCGAATTTACCCACCTGATTGGCAAACAATCCTGAATTTACCTTTCCGTTAGGCTGATGCAACCTTAAGTATTTGCTGAGCGGCCATTGCCGGCGTCAATTCGCCTGCTAACACCTGGCGCTCAATGTCAGCGCGGATCTTGCGGACCTCGGGATTCGACAACACTCGTTCCAACACGTTGTCGCGCACCATCTGCCAAGTCCAGTCGACCTGCTGAGCGCGGCGCCGTGCCTCGAACTCCCCGGCCTCTTGGAGCACCTGGCGATGGCGCTCGACGGTGTTCCACAGCTCTGTGAGGCCGGTGCCCTCGAGGGCGCTCATGGTCAAAACGGGGGGACGCCAGAGTGTGTCGCGTGGGTAGATCAACCGGATCGCCGACGAAAGCTCACGAGCAGCGATTCGCGCATCGGCCAGATGGTCACCGTCGGCCTTATTGACCACCACGATGTCGGCCAGTTCCAACACGCCTTTTTTGATGCCCTGCAACTGGTCGCCGGTGCGCGCCAGGGTCAAGAAAATGAAGGTGTCGACCATGTTGGCCACCGCCACCTCGGACTGACCGACGCCGACGGTCTCGACCAGGATCACGTCGAAGCCGGCGGCCTCGAGCGGCACGATGGTTTCGCGGGTGGCCTTGGCGACCCCGCCCAGCGTGCCGGAAGTCGGGGACGGACGGATATAAGCGTCGGGATGCGTTGCGAGCCGCGACATCCGGGTTTTGTCGCCGAGAATCGATCCCCCGGTTCGGGTCGAGGACGGGTCGACGGCCAGCACGGCTACGCGATGGCCTTGGTCGATCAGCATCATGCCGAGCGCTTCGATGGCCGTCGACTTGCCCACTCCGGGAACGCCGGTGATTCCGACGTGGTGGGCGCTTCCAGCCGCGGGCATCAGCGCCAGCAACAGCTGCTGGGCCTGCTCGCGGTGGTCGGCGCGGGTGGATTCCAGCAAGGTGATGGCCCGCGGCAGTGCGGCGCGGTCGCCGCTGCGCACAGCCTCTGCCAGCTCGTCGACGATGTCGGTGTCTTGAGGAGCCATCTAGGTCAGCGTGTACCCCAGCCGCTCGGCGAGCTTGTGCAGCACGTCGATTGCGGCGTCGGCGATCACCGTTCCCGGTGGGAAGATCGCGGCGGCCCCGGACGCGTACAGCTCGTCGAAGTCACCGGGAGGGATCACTCCGCCCACGACGATCATGATGTCGGGCCGGCCCACCTCGGCGAGCGCGTCACGCAGGGCAGGCACGAGGGTCAAGTGACCGGCGGCGAGCGACGACACCCCGATCACGTGCACATCGTTGTCGGCGGCCTGACGAGCCACCTCTTCCGGTGTGGAGAACAGCGATCCGACGTCGACGTCGAACCCGATATCGGCGAACGCCGTTGCGATCACTTTCTGCCCGCGATCGTGGCCGTCTTGACCCATCTTGGCCACCAGAATCCGCGGCCGGCGCCCGTCGGCCTCGGCGAATTTCTCGACAAGCTCCGTGGCTCTAGAAAGGGGGGTAATGCTTCCGCCTCCTCCGGCTTCATCACGGTAGACCCCGGCGATAGTACGGATTTCGGCCTGGTGACGTCCGTACACCTTCTCCAGCGCGTCGGAGATCTCCCCCACCGTCGCCTTGGCCCGTGCCGCGTTGATCGACAGCGCCAGCAGGTTGTTCCCGAGCCCGTCGCTACCGGCTCTGCCGTGCTCGGCGGCTGCGCGAGTCAGCTCCCTCAACGCCTTATCGACCGCTTCCTGGTCCCGGTCCGCGCGCAGCTCTTGGAGTTTGGCAAGCTGCTCGGCGCGCACCCGGCTGTTGTCGACCTTGAGCACCTCGATCTGGTGGTCCTCGTCGACCTGGTACTTGTTCACCCCGATCACCGGTTGCCGTCCGGAGTCGATGCGCGCCTGGGTGCGTGCGGCGGCTTCTTCGATACGCATCTTGGGGATTCCGTCGCTGATGGCCTGGGCCATGCCGCCGTGTTCGGCGACCTCCCGCAGGTGTGCGCGGGCGCATTGGGCGAGCTGATGGGTCAGCCATTCGACGTAATACGAGCCGGCCCACGGGTCGATTGGCCGGGTGGTGCCCGACTCTTGCTGCAACACCAGCTGGGTGTTGCGGGCGATGCGCGCCGAAAAGTCGGTGGGCAGCGCCAGTGCTTCGTCGAGTGCATTGGTGTGCAGCGACTGGGTGTGGCCCTGGGTGGCGGCCATCGCTTCGATGCACGTGCGGGCGACATTGTTGAACGGGTCCTGCGCGGTCAGCGACCAGCCCGAGGTCTGTGAATGAGTGCGCAGGGAAAGCGATTTGGGGTTCTTCGGGTTGAACTGGACGACCAGCTCGTTCCACAGCAACCGCCCGGCGCGCAGCTTGGCGACTTCCATGAAGAAGTTCATGCCGATACCCCAGAAGAACGACAGTCGCGGCGCGAACTGGTCGATGTGCAGGCCGGCATCCAGCCCCGCCTTGATGTAATCCACACCGTCGGCCAGCGTGTAAGCAAGCTCCAGATCCGCTGTGGCACCGGCTTCTTGAATGTGATAGCCGGAAATCGAGATCGAGTTGAACTTCGGCATCTTGGCGCTGGTGTAGGCGAAGATGTCGGAGATGATCCGCATCGACGGCTTGGGCGGATAGATGTAGGTGTTGCGGACCATGAACTCTTTGAGGATGTCGTTCTGGATGGTGCCGGCCAGCTTCTCCGGCGGCACGCCCTGCTCCTCGGCGGCCACCACATACAGTGCCAGGATCGGCAGCACCGCGCCGTTCATAGTCATCGACACGCTCACCGTCGACAGGTCGATCCCGTCGAACAACTGCCGCATGTCGAGAATGGAATCGATTGCCACCCCGGCCATTCCGACGTCGCCCTGCACGCGGGGATGGTCGGAGTCGTAGCCGCGGTGGGTGGCCAAGTCGAAGGCCACCGACAAACCTTTTTGCCCGGCAGCAAGGTTGCGGCGGTAGAACGCGTTGGATTCGGCTGCGGTGGAAAACCCGGCGTATTGACGGATGGTCCACGGCTGGTTGACATACATCGTCGGGTACGGGCCGCGGACATACGGCGGCTCGCCGGGGAAACTGTGCAGTGGGTAGCCCTCGTTAACCGCGCTATCGCGGTCGGCACCGATGTAGACCGGTTTGACGACGATGCCTTCCGGCGTGTGCCATTCCATCTGCTCGGGACTGTACCCGTGCGCGGACGCGGCCGCGGCGACGTGCTTTTCGACCGCAGCCTCGGTGACCGGGCGGTCTGCGGTGTCGCCGTGCAACGGGATATCGGCGAAACTGCTGAGGATAGAAGCGGTTTCCGTAGCCGGTTTACCGGCGACGTCCTGGAATGTCATCGTCGCTAGGCTCCCAGTCGGGTGAGCAGATTGGACAAGGCTTCGACCGCGTTGATTGTGGCGGTCAGATACTCGTCGGGCAGATGTTCGGCGTCTGGCAGCGCCGCTTTCGGCCCGGCGAGGTAAACGCGCTCTATCCCGGCCCCGCGCGCCGCCTCCACGACAGCGGCGGCCTCGCCGTGGTATCGCTTGTCGGTGCCGCAGACGACCGCGGCCGCTGTGGTTCCGGCCGTCGAGACCACCTGTGCGACACCGGCGGCGTCGACCGGTCCCGGGTTGATCGCCTCGATGCCGCCGGAGGCGAGCAGGTTGGCCGCGAACGTGGCGCGCACGTTGTGCTCTGCCAGCGGGCCCAGCGGCAGCAACAGCACCTGCGGGCGGGCGCCGGAGCGCTCGAGGTAGGCGTCGGAACGGTCTCTCAACGCCTCGAACTCGGCGGCGTAGCGTTGCACCACGGGTGTCGAATCACCTTGGGGGAGCGGCGGTTCAGCGATATTCGGGTATTCGTTGACCCCGGTGATGGCGGTGCGGCGGTGCGCAACGTCGTCGATGCGGCGGGCGGCGACTTCGGCGATCTGGTCGTTCAGGTAGCCGCGGGCGTCGACGAATCCCCCGCGGGCTTCGATGTCTTGGAAATGCTTCCAGGCTTGCTGGGCCAGTTGTTCGGTGAGGTCCTCGACATACCATGACCCACCCGTGGGATCGAGGACCCGCCCGATGTGCGACTCCTCGAGCAGCAACAGCTGCGCATTGCGGGCGAAGCGGCGCGAGAAGCTCTTCGGTGTGCCCGGGTAGCCGCCGGGAATCGCGACGTCGAACGGCAACACGTGCACGGTGTCGGCGCCGCCGACTCCCGCGCCGAAGGCAGCCACTGTGGTGCGCAGCATGTTCACCCACGGATCGCGCTGGGTCATCATCGGCAGTGAACTCTCGGCGTGCAGGATGGCCGCGCCGCTGTCGGGTGCGCCCACGACTTCGGCCACCCGTGCCCACAGTTGTCGCGCTGCGCGCATCTTCGCGATTGTCATGAACTGGTCGTCATCGGCGGTGAGCCGGAAACTGATCTTTTGCAAGGCTTTTGGGATGGATATTCCGGACTCGCCGAGCACCCGAAGGTAGGCGACCGCGGCGGCGATAATACCGGCGAGCTCCCAGGAGGCGCTGGCGCCGCGGTTGTGCAAGGCCGGCCCGTCGATGGTGATGGCCCGCACGCCGGGTGCCCCGGCAACCCGTGATGCGACCGCGACCACCTCCTGCAGCGATGGGGCCGCGCGAGCGCTCAGCGGCGCAGTCAGCGGGTCGGCGCCGAGATCGACAGACAGCATCGCCCGCTTGTCGGCGTCCATTTCGGCCACCAATGCCAGCATGGTGTAGGCGGCGGTCGGGTAGTCGGCGCCGGCGTCGAGAATGATCGGTACGAGCTCTAAGTGCACACCGGCCAGCAGCCGGTCGAGCTGGGCCGGCGCCACACCGGATTCGCCGATCCGCAGCACCAGCGCGCTGACCCCGTCGTTCAGTGCGGCCAGTAGCCCCGCGTTGTCCTCGCTGCCGTTGCTTGGAAACGCTTCGGCGACTTTCCAGCCGGCGTTGACGTCGCGGTGCGGGTTGGCGCCGCGGACGAAGGGGAAGTCGCCGGGGAGCGGCCGCTCCGGCAGGGCGTCCAGCGCGGTGTAGAGCGCCCGGACCGGGAACCCTTCGTAGGTGGGGGTGTCCAGCAGCCGCTCGGGTTCGTCGTCGAGTTCGTCGGCGCTGCGCCGGGTGCTCTTCGCCAGCACCTCGGCGACAGCGGCACGCCACCGGGCACGTGCCTGCGCCAGATCGACGGGCACGGACGACGCATCGACTGACACCGGCGGCTCCTGTTGTCGCAGAGTCTGCTTTGCCGGCTCCTGCACAGGCCGTTCCCGGCCCGCATCGTCGCCGGGCTCGCCACTTGACAACCAGGCTAATTGATCGCGATCGGCGCTTAGGAGCCGAGGTGTGGTGTTCGCTGGCGAATCGCCGGACACCGGCAACGAACTGTTTACCGACCGCCCGTAGCCTTAGGGACCGTGCCGGTTACCGCCACCAGCCGTATCGCCGACACCCTCCGCGGCGTCGCTTCCGCGGTGGTCGCAACGGCCCGTCAGGTGCCCCGGCGGCGCACCATCCTGACAGCGTTGACCATTGCGGTGCTGGTCGCAGTGGCGTTGCTGGTCCCGCTTCCCACCGCGGTGCAATTGCGTGACTGGGCTAAATCCGTGGGGCCTTGGTTTCCGCTCGCTTTCCTGGGCGCGCACATCGTCGTCACGGTGCTGCCATTTCCGCGGACTGCGTTCACGCTGGCCGCCGGCCTGCTGTTCGGACCGGCGCTCGGGGTGGTGCTGGCGGTGGTGGCCAGCACTGCCAGTGCGGTGATCGCGTTGGTGCTGGTCCGAGTGGCGGGGTGGCAGCTGGGCCGTCTGGTGCGCCATCGAGCGGTCGATAGCGTCGACGAGCGGCTGCGTGACCGCGGCTGGCCGACCATCCTTTCGCTGCGGCTGATCCCGGCCGTGCCGTTCTCGGTGCTCAACTATGCGGCCGGCGCCTCGGCCGTCCGCGTGCTGCCGTACACGTTGGCCACGCTGGTCGGCACGACACCCGGGACCGCTGCCGTGGTGATTCTCGGTGATGCGCTGACCGGAAACGTCAGCCCGCTGCTGATCGTGGTGTCGCTGTGCACCGGCGCCGTCGGGTTTGCCGTTCTGGTCTACGAGATCCGCCAGCATCGGCAACACCACCGGCGGCGGTTGGCCGACACTCACAATTCCGCCGAGCCGGCTACCACGCGTTGACTAACCTGCTTTCACCATGACTGACGAGACGAAACTCGCGTTAAGCAAGGTGCCCGAAGTCACCTTGGGCTTCTGGATCATCAAGGTGTTGGCGACGACGCACCGCGAGACCGGCGGCGCCCCGGTCACGATGACGCTGAAATGGGGGTATCTAGCCGGCCTCGTGCTGGTCGGCGTCGTGCTGGTGGCGCTTGTTCTGGCTCAGATTTGGGTCAAGCGCTTCCGGCCATTTCTCTACTGGGTGACGATCATCGCCTCGACGACCTTCGGCACGGCGATGGCCGACTTCGCTGATCGCTCGCTCGGGATCGGCTACACAGGCGGATCGAGTGTGCTGTTGCTGTGTGTGCTCGTCACTCTGGGGCTCTGGTATTGGTCGCAGGGAACGGTGTCGGTGACTACGGTTTCGACCCCGAAAGTCGAGGCATTCTATTGGGCCACAATCACTTTCTCGCAGACGCTAGGCACCGCCCTCGGTGATTGGCTCGCCGACACGCGCGACCTTGGTTACGAACGCGGTGCGCTCGTGTTCGCGGCTGCTCTCGCCGTGGTCGCAGCCCTGTATTACTGGACAAGCGTCTCGCGCGTCACCCTGTTCTGGATTGCCTTCATCTTGACCCGGCCTCTCGGTGCGACTGTGGGCGATTTTCTCGACAAGCCGGTGCGCCAGGGGGGCCTCAACCTGAGCCGCCCGCTGGCTTCTGCGGTTATCGCGGCCCTCATCGTCGCGCTGGTCATCGTGCTGCCGCAGCGGGCAGGGCGGCATCCTGGTGTCGACCAGGAAAATAGCCGCGTCAGACCGCAGCCGCGTCAGCCGGAATCGTGAGCCGAAACTGAGCGCCGCCCTGGTGGGATAGGCAGGTCAGGTCACCGCCGTGAGCGCGGGCCAGGCCCCGCGCGATCGGCAAACCCAGACCGGCGCCGCCGTGGTCGCGGGCCCGTCCGGTGTCCAGGCGCACCAGCCGTTCGAAGATGCGCTCTCGTTCGGCGTCCGGAATGCCTGGGCCCGTGTCAGTGACCGTCAACTGGGCGACGCCGTCACGTTGCTGCAGGTCGATGGCGACCTGTCCGCCGGGCGGGGTATGCCGTCGGGCGTTGTCCAGCAGGTTGGACAGGATCTGGGCCACCCGGGTCGGATCGGCGCGCACAGGCAGTACGCTGAGCCCCGTCCTCGTGATGGTGAGCTGCGGCGCCAGCATGCGCGCGCGGTCGGCTTCGGCTTCGGCGATGGCACCCAGGTCGGTGTCTTGCAGGTCGAGCTGTAGGCCGGCGTCGATGCGGCTCAGGTCGAGCATGTCGGCGACCAGCCGTGCGGCGCGGTGGGCGTCGGACAGCAACAAGTTCGCGCGACGGTGCTGGCGCCGCGCCGCTGGGTCGGACGGGTGCTGGCGGGCGTTGCTGGCGAGTTGTTCGGCGGCGGCCTGGACCCCGGCAATCGGGGTGCGCAGTTCGTGCGCCGCATCGACGAGGAATCGTCGGGTCGCTGTCTCGGCGCGCTGCGCGGTCTCTGCGGCACGCTGAGCGCGGTGTTCGGAGGCTTCCAGCGCGTCCAGCATGCCGTCGAAAGCGCTTGCCGCGCGGCCTAACTCGGTAGTGGGACGGTCCGGCCGCAGCCGTCGACCACGATCACCGATGGTGATGTCTTTGGCCAGCTCCGTCAGTCGCGCCAGAGGACGCAACGCCGCACGGCTGGCCGCTATCAGCAGCAACGCCGCGACGCTGAGGGTGGCCAGACCGGCGCCCACCATCAGGCGGCGCAGCTGGCCGATCATCTGCGTGCTCTGCGTGGTGTCGGCGACCAGGATTACTCGTCCGCCGGTGGGCAGCGGGTGCACCACAGCGGTGGCGGTCGCGTCGGGCGGGGGCGGCGGTCGAGGCGGTGGAGGCGGAGGCGGTGGCGCCCAG
>NZ_CAXUCH010000100.1:0-14989 GCF_964249325.1 uncultured Mycobacterium sp.
GCGTGGGTCATTGCGCCGCTCCTCCTCATCGCTCCGCTCTGCATCGTCGCCGGCGTGGGTCATTGCGCCGCTCCTCCTCATCGCTCCGCTCTGCATCGTCGCCGGCGCGGGTCATTGCGCCAAACTACTGGACTGCTCCGACATTTCGTCGCGGCGACTCACAGCCGTGCGTTGATCCAGCCGACCACGTCGTCGAGCACCTGGTTGCGCTCAGGCTCGTTGAACACCTCGTGGTAAAGCCCCGGATAAACCTTCAGCTCGACGTCGGAGCTGCCCACACATTCGACGAGCTGACGGCTGCCGTCGACGCAGATCAGCCGATCCTCTGAGCCGTGCACGACCAACAGCGGTGCAGTCAACGCCGCAGCGCGTTGCGGCATGGTTTCGCCCACCAGCAGCAGGGCGCGGGCAATGCCGGCCGGCACCTTGCCGTGGTGTACCAGCGGATCGGTTTCGTAGGCGGTTACCACCGCTGGGTCGCGGGATATCGCGTCGACGTCGAGTTCCTGCACCGGCAGGCCCGGGGCGATCGCGCCGAGGGTCTTGGCGACGAACACCAACAACGGCGACACTGCGGTATGCGCCGCCACCGCCGGGCCTGATAACACCATCAGGTCGTAGTTGTCCGGGCGCTCAACGCCGTAGGCGAACACGATGCCACCGCCCATGCTGTGCCCCAACACGATGCATTTACAGCCGGGATGCTCTTTGGTGGCGATGCCCACCAGCGTGTCGAAGTCGCCGGTGTACTCCGAGATGTCCTTGCACTGCGCCCGCTTGCCGCCCGAGCGGCCATGCCCGCGGTGGTCTAGCGCGTACGTGACCAGTCCGTCGGCACCGAACCGCTGCGCGACGTGGTCGTAGCGGCGGGCATGCTCGCCCAGGCCGTGCGAGAGGACGACCACCGCTTTCGGTGTGATGTCTGGTGTCCAGACGTCGTAGACGATGCGCACGCCGCCGACGCCGTCGAATGTCCGTTCCGTGCGGGTGGTAGGCATCAGAGGCAGCGTAGACCGCTCCTCCTCATCGCGCCGCTCCGCGGCACGCATCGGCTACGGGCGCGGATGTCAGGCCGCCTGCGTAAGCTCGTGCGCGTGAGTCTGCTCAGCGAAAGCCTCGAAGGCGGCGCCAGTGACTTTTCCGCGCAGGCCGAGCCGTACCGGCGGGAACTGCTTGCGCACTGCTATCGGATGACGGGGTCGTTGCACGACGCCGAGGACCTGGTTCAGGAGACTTATCTGCGGGCCTGGAAGGCCTACAACCGCTTCGAGGGCAAGTCCTCGGTGCGGACGTGGCTGCACCGCATCGCCACCAACACGTGCCTGACCGCGCTGGAGGGCCGGCAACGCCGGCCGCTGCCGTCGGGCTTGGGCGCACCGAGCTCTGATCCCACCGCGGAGCTGGTGCAGCAGACGGAGATCGCCTGGCTGGAGCCGCTGCCGGACACTACCAGCGATCCCTCGGAGATCGCCGGGTCACGCGAGTCAGTGCGGTTGGCGTTCATCGCGGCCCTGCAACACCTGTCGCCCCGGCAGCGGGCCGTGCTGGTGCTGCGTGACGTGCTGCAGTGGAAGGCCGCTGAAGTGGCCGAGGCCATCGGCACCAGCACCGCGGCCGTCAACAGCCTGCTGCAACGGGCCCGTACGCAATTAGAGGCCGTGGGTCCCAGCGCCGAGGACCGGCTGGCGGGGCCCGAGTCGGCGGAGGCACGGGATCGGCTGGCCCGCTACATCGCAGCGTTCGAGGCCTACGACGTCGATCGGCTGGTGGACTTGTTTACCACCGAGGCGATTTGGGAGATGCCCCCGTTCGTCGGCTGGTACCGGGGCCGGCACGCGATCGCCACGTTGGTGCGTCAGCAGTGCCCCGCGCAAGCCGCCGGCGATATGCGGCTAATCCCGTTGCTGGCCAACGGGCAACCGGCAGCCGCGATGTACATGCGCGACGGCGACCAGCATTTGCCGTTTCAGCTGCACGTGCTCGACATCACCGACACCGGCGTCAGCCACGTCGTCGCCTTCCTGGACACCACGCTTTTCCCGAAGTTCGGTCTGCCGGACCGCCTCTAAACGCCGAGTGGCCAGTTATGACACGCAATCCGGCAAAAAGCGTGCAATAACTGGCCAGTCAGCGCCTGCTTCGCGAAGTGCAGCACATGTCCGGGCGACGATGACGTTATGCCGGTAGCGCAGCATGTTTGCGCCGACACGGATGACCCTCCATCCAACTGCCACCAATTCCGCGTGTTTGTCGATGTCGTATGCCCGTCGTGCCGGATCCGTCCAGTGCTGGATACCGTCGTACTCCACACCGACCTTGAATTCTTCGTAACCCATGTCGATCCGCGCGAACGGGGCCCCGTACCCGTCGCACACCACGATCTGGGTTTGCGGTCGTGGTAATCCGGCGTCGATCAGCACCAGCCGGGTCCGGGTTTCCTGCGGAGACTCCGCACCACCGTCCATCAAATCGAGCGCACGTCGCAATTGGACCAAGCCACGTACACCGTTACGCCGTCGCACCAACTCCTCGATCTCGGCGACCGTCAGCCTGGTGGCGCGCGCCAACGAATCCAGGCGAATTATTGCGCGCACCAGCCCCTTTCGCCGGCCGAGGTCGAACGCCGTGCGCGCTGGCGTGGTGGCCGGTATCCCGCGAACCGTGCATACCTCGTCCTCCGACAACTCATCGCGATGGATAACGATGCCTTCAACCGGCTTGCCGTTACGGCGGTACAACTCTGCGGGAAGTCGTGGGTCAATCCAATCCGAGCCGTGCAACGCGGCCGCAGAAAGACCTGCGGCGGTGGACGTGCGCCCGGACCACAGCCATGCTGCGACTCCGCGAGTGACTGCGGTGAGCTCGTGACCGTTCGGCAGGTAGACGTTGCGGTAGATCCGCTGGTGTCGGCTGCGCAGTGCGCGCATGCTTATGCGGCCGTCCGCCAGCGCTTCGGTGCCTACGAACGGCCAGTCGTCCTCCCCCACGCGCTGACTTTGACAGCAGCCCGCGGATCGTGTCGGCCGCGCTGAGCCGATCTGTGGATAAACCGCTCCGCGAGTGGCCAGTTATTACACGCGATCGAGCGAAAAGCGTGCAATAACTGGCCACTCGCCACCGTCCTAGAACAGTCGGCTGTCCGGCGGCGGGCCCGATACCGGCCGCACCAAGCCGTGTCCGGTGATCAGCGGCAGATCCAGTGCCGACAACAGACCCGGCGGCGCTTCGCATACCGCGGGGATGGCGTTGACCATCCGAGATGCGCCGGCCACGCGCGCGCCTAGATCGTGGTCGTGGTCGTCGGCCAATTCAAGCTCGCAGCGCATGCTCGGCGAGCCCTCAATCTCGACGCGGTAGACCCCGCGGCCCGAAGCCCCGCCGTAGCCGAGGTCGCGCGGCGACATGGAGATATGCGGCTGTGGCCAGTCAGGAGCGATGTCATCGTGCATGCGGGTGACGTGGTCGACGACGAAAGTCGGCCTGTCCCCGACATATCCAGTGAGAGTCGAGCGCATCGCTGCAATCGTCCCGGCCGCGATATGGCCGGTGGGAGTGTCGAACGATTCCTCGGCGGCCATCCGTTCGACGCTTTCGTCGATGTGGTCGACCTGCACACCAAGCCCGGCAGCAAGCTGGTGCAGCACCGGGCCCCAGCCGAAGGTGAAGACTCCCGGGTTGGCTGCGAACGGAGTGACCTCTGGCGGCTTGCCGAACCCGAGGATTTCGTAGACCGCCGATTTGTCGGGGTAGGTGGCGTAGTTGAAAATCTCGGTCACGCGGACGCTGTCGATAACCCGCGATACACCCGAAAGCACGAGCGGCAGAAGATCATTAGCAAATCCGGAGTCGATGCCGGTGGTGAAAAACGACGCGCCACCCGCTTGCGCCGCCTCCCGCAGCGGTTCGGTGAACGCCGCGTCGACGGCGTCGGGAAAGACCAGCGGCACCACCGAGCACGACACCACGTTCTTGCCGGCCCGCAGGATCGACGCCATGTCCTCGACCGCCTCCAGCGGCCGCAGGTTGGCCGCGGCGGCATAGAGCACCGCGTCTGCGTCACCGGCCAGCATCGCATCAGGGTCCTGGGTTGCCACCACGCCCACCGGCTCGATGCCGCAGAGCTGTCCTGCGTCCAGACCGGCCTTGGCATCGCTGTGCACGACGAGGTCGACCAACTCAAGTTGCGGGTGGTCGATCACCCCGCGCAGCGCGATCAACCCCATGGAGCCCGGACCCCATACACCGACTTTCCACATCAACCGTGCTCCTAATATTAGGACGTGTATAGCTAGGATTTGGACGGATGGTAGGGAGGCGGCGATGGTTGCGTCAACAGCGGGGTCACCACGCGTTAAATCCCCGCCGACCCGTCGCGTAATGGATGTCCTTGCTGCGCTGGCGGAGTCGGCGGACGGCAAGACGTCGGCCGAGCTCGCGAAAAGCTGTGGCATCAGCACCTCGACCTGTGCACTAGTGCTGGCCGAGCTGGAACGAGGAGCATGGGTGACACGCCGTGCGGACCGCCGCTATGGGCTGGGCAGCGGCCTGTTCGGAATCGTGCATGGCCTCAGGGCACACTTCCCGTTGCTGGACCGCGGCCGCGAAGCGCTGACTCTTCTGCACACCACACTCAGGGCCGGCTGCTCGATGTCGAAAATCGGCGACCGGCAGCTGACGACGGTGGACGCGGTCGGCCACGGCACCGACGGCGAGCACGCCGTTGGACAGCGCTTCCCGATCGATCCGCCGTTCGGGTTGGTGGCCATGGCCTGGCGCGACGACACCGCCGTCGAGGAGTGGCTGCATAGGGTCACGCCGCGACTCACCCGCGCCGACATCGCCGGACATCGTCGGGTGCTCGCCGACATCCGCGCCCGCGGCTACGGCGCCTGGCGATTCGACGATGCCCACGCCGAACTGCACGACCGGCTCGCCGCCGTCCTGGCATCGCTGGAGCCCGCCGCGCAGGTCACCCGTCAGCTCAGCACGCTGGTGACGATGGTGACGCTGCGGTCGGTGACGCACACACTGGAAACAGAACTGGCAGCAACTGAATTCGTCGTATTACCGATCTTCGGGCGCGACGGCCAGCCGGAGTACCAAATCGAAATACACCTGGGCGGCGCGCAAACACTGACACTCCCCGAGCTCGACGCCGCGCTCAGAAAAGCGCAAACGCTGTTCACAACCGCCCCATGAAGCAACTGCCAATGTACAAGGTGATATAGCACCATATTTATGCAGGTAAAAGTCCTTTCCAGCACCTGGATTGGAACACGTTCTGCCTCGTTCGCTACTATTTCGGGGCATGAAGACCAAGGGCGCACTGCTGTGGGAGTTGAACTCGCCGTTTCGGGTCGACGAGATCGAGGTGGGCGATCCGGTTGACGACGAGGTCCAGATCCAGGTTCACGCCGCCGGCATGTGCCACTCCGACTACCACCTGACCACCGGGGCCACCCCGATAGGCTTGCCGGCACTCGGCGGCCATGAGGGCGCCGGAGTGGTCACCAAGGTCGGCAAGGGCGTCACCGGAATCAGTGAAGGCGACCACGTCATCTTGGCGTTCATCCCGGCCTGTGGCGCATGCCCGCCGTGCTTGAAGGGTTTCCGGTCGCTCTGCGACCGCGGGGCGGTGTTGCTCGGCGGCAAGGCGATCGCCGACGGCTCCTCGCGAGTACGGGCCGGACCGCATGATGTCTCGCCGATGAACCTGCTCGGCACCTTCGCGCCCTACATGACGGTGCACAAGGATTCGGTCGTCAAGATCGATCCCAGCGTGCCGTTCGAGTCGGCGGCGATCATGGGGTGCGCGGTGCCGACCGGATTCGGCTCGGCAACCAATGTCGCCGAGGTCCAGCCCGGTGAGACTGTCGCGATCATCGGCGTGGGCGGCATCGGGATGAGCGCACTGCAGGGCGCGGTGCTCTCCGGCGCCAAGCACGTCATCGCGATCGACCCGGTGGAATTCAAGCGGGAGCAGGCCGTGAAGTTCGGCGCCACCTACGTCTACGAGTCGATGGCCGCCGCGATCGCGCCGATGATGGAGCTGACTTACGGATTGATGGCTGACAAGACCATCATCGCGGTCGGCGAGATGCGCGGGGAATACATCGAGGAAGCGCTGACCCTGACGGCAAAGACCGGCACCTGTGTGGTGACCGGTATGGGCGCGATGACCGATGTTGACGTCAAGCTCAACCTGTTCTTGTTTGCGATGTTACAAAAGACTTTGAAAGGCAACATCTTCGGTGGCGGCAGCTCGCATGTCGAAACGCCACGGCTGGTGGGACTGTACAAGTCGGGGCTGCTCAAGATCGACGAGATGGTGACGAACACCTATCGGCTGGAAGACATCAACCAGGGTTATCAGGACATGCTGGACGGCAAGAACATCCGGGGCGTCATCCGCTACACCGACGCCGACTGGTAAGCGCTCGGGCATGGCCGAGCGACTACCCTGAGCGCTATGCCTGCCACCGCGGAGATCCGGCGTTCCGCCGACCGGGCCGTCACAAAGACCTCCTGGCTGAATTCCAGGCATTCGTTTTCGTTCGCCGACCACTACGACCCGTCCAACACTCACCACGGCCTGCTGCTGGTCAACAACGACGACATCGTCGCGCCCAGTACAGGCTTCGACACCCACCCACACCGGGACATGGAGATCGTGACATGGGTATTGCACGGTGCGCTGACCCATCGAGACTCCACTGGCAATCACGGTGTGATCTACCCCGGACTCGCGCAACGCATGTCGGCCGGCAGCGGCATCTTGCACTCGGAAAAGAACGACTCCGCAGGCGAGCCAGTGCATTTCATTCAAATGTGGGTGATACCCGACGAGATGGGGATTGCGCCCGGCTACCAGCAACGCGAGATCGGCGAAGAACTGCTGAGGAGTGGGCTGACCACCATCGCCTCAGGTATGCCCGGCCACGACGCCGCCATCAGCATCCATAACCGCAGTGCCGCGTTGCACGGGGCACGGCTGCGGCCCGACGACGGCGTCGAGCTGCCGTCGGCGCCGTACCTGCATCTGTTCATCACATCCGGCCGAGTCGCGGTCGAGGGTATCGGCGACCTGCACGAAGGCGACGCGGTCCGGTTCACCGCGTCCGAGGGTCAACGGGTGACGGCAACCGAGCCGGCGGAGATCCTGGTCTGGGAGATGCACGCAACACTCGGCGGTTGAGCGTGCCGTCGGCCAACTAACGCCGTATGCGGTTAGGGCCAGTCGCTGCCCGATCGATAGCGACGACGATAACGGCGACGATGACGCCGACCAGGAACGGGATGATCGCCCAGCCGCGGTTCGCGTCGGTGTAACCGAGGCCGTAGGTCAACCACGACCCCAAAATGCGCCGGCGCGGCGCCCAGCACGCTTGTCATCACGATGCCGAGGTTCTGCTTCTCCGGCATCACACGCCGGGCGAGCACTCCGACAATCACGCCGACGATCACTGCGCTGATAATCGTGCCGACTATGTGCCCTCCGCTCATCAGTGCGCCCGACAACCGCCCGAACACCGGGTGCCCGCTTCGGTGGTCCGCCTAACTTGCCGCCGTGAGCGCCAACACAGCAAGCCGCGGCATAAGGTGAGCCCGACGAAGACGGCAGCACGGCAATGTGTGTCACGGCGGCGTCGGCCCGTCGCTCCACCGCCTGTACAACAGGCGGGATAAATCGCTTCGATCGCCGCGTATCCGAAAGGCGTGCTCGCCTTGAGGTCGCGCGTTTGATCGAATGGATCGAGCCATCGCCAGAAATGAGCAGAACCCATGAACGCCCACTACGAGCAGGATGCTGCACCGCCGCCGACGGACACCGAGCCTGAGTCCCCGCTGATCACCGCCGCCGGCCTAGGGGTGGACGGCGAGCACGGGCCACTTTTCTCGGGCATCGATCTGGCACTCGCACCGGGGTTTCACGCCATTCAAATGCCCGGAGGACCGGGGCAGACAGCACTCCTGTTGACACTCGCCGGACGGCTGAAGGCCACCCACGGGTCGGTGACAGTGCTGGGGGATTCGGAACCGCGGGCGATCCGCCGGCACTGCTCGATCTCGGCATTCGCTGACATCGATGACCTAGAGGAAACAGTGACAGTGCAGACCGTGCTGGCCGAGCAGTGCAGGTGGCTGGCCCCGTGGTATGCGCGGGTGCCGGCCCACTCTGGCCAGACCGAACTGGGCGAAGTCATGGGCGAGATGCCCGCGCCGTCGGCCGAGTCCTACATCATGGACTTGTCCGATCTGGAACTGTTCTTGCTGCGAATCACATTGGCGCTGTTATCAAAACGCCCAATCTTGGTGGTCGGTGATCTCGAGCAGGTGCGCGACGAATCTCGGCGGGCGATCGCGGTCGAGCGGCTGGGCGCAATCGCGGCGCAGAGCACCGTCGTCGTCGGGGTGACCAACCCGCTTGGCGCTGACGCACCCGACCACAAGCTACACGATCACCGCACCTTGACCGGAAAGGGCTGACGATGCTTGCCGGGCTCGCATTTGGTTCGGAAATAAAACGTTTCGGCCGCAGCAGAATGACTCGCGCAGCGATCGTGGTCTTGATGTTGCTCCCGCTGGTGTACGGAGCGCTGTACCTGTGGGCGTACTGGGATCCCTTCGGGCACGTCAACAAGATGCCCGTGGCGCTGGTCAACTCTGACCGCGGCGCTGTCGTGTCCGGGCAGCAAATCAATGCCGGCTCCGAGATCGCCAAGGGCCTGACGGCCGACCGCAGCCTGGACTGGCACGTCGTGACCCCCGACGAGGCGCGTGATGGCGTCGGACACGGCAAGTACTACTTCATGCTCGAGCTGCCGCCCGACTTCAGCGCGGCGATCGCATCACCGGTGACCGGGCAACCGAGACAAGCCAACCTCATCGCCGTCTACAACGACGCCAACAATTACATCTCGACCAGCATTGGCCGCACAGCCATCAGCCAGGTGCTTAATGCCGTATCAACCCGAATATCCGGGCAGGCGGTCAACCAGGTGCTGTCTGTGGTCGTGTCGTCCGGTTCAGGGATCAAGCAGGCCGCCGACGGGGCCAGGCAACTCGCCGATGGCGCGGCGCGGGTCGACGACGGCGCCAGTCAGCTTTCAGCGGGTCTGCACACCGCCCGATCCGGCTCAGCGCAGCTTGCCGCCGGCGCCAAGCAGCTTTCCGACGGCATCAACGAGGCCACCGACCCGCTGCTAGCGGTCAGTAAAGCGCTTTCGACGGTCGGCGGCAACAGCGGCCAGGCTGGGACCGCGATGCAGCAGGCCGCCGATCAGATCAATGCGATCGCCCTCGCGCAAGACGCCGCCGCTAACGGCCTGTCATCGGTGACCGATCAGCTCTCCGCAAGCCAAGATCCAGTAGCACGCAACGCCGTGGCCGCGCTGCGCGGGATACAGGATCAGCTCCGACAGCACCAGTTCACACCGCAGATCCGCCAGCAGCTTAGCGACGCGCAAAACGCCGCAGGCCCGCTGAAATCGGCTCTCGACCAAGTCGGCAGTAAGGGACAGGACCTGACGAACAAGCTTACCCAGCTACGTAACGGCGCCCAGCAGCTTGCTTCCGGGAACGCCGAGTTGGCAAGCGGTATAGCCAAACTCGACGACGGGGCGCAACAGCTGACATCGGGCGCCGGGCAACTCAAGGACGGGTCTGGCGAACTGGCCACCAAACTCGCCGAAGGCGCCAAGCAGGTACCCAACTGGACGACCCAGCAAAAAGAGGCGATCGCCAACACCATCGGTGGCCCGGTCCAGCTGGAAGCCACCCATGAGAACGCCGCGCCCAACTTCGGCACCGGCATGGCGCCGTTTTTCCTCACCCTGGCCTTGTTCTTCGGTGCGCTCGTGCTGTGGATGGTGCTGCGGCCGTTGCAGAACCGCGCGATCGCCGCAGAGGTGATCGCCCTGCGCGTTGCGCTTTCCAGCTACATACCCGCAGCAGTGATCGGAATCGTACAAGCGGTCATCCTTTACGGTGTGGTGCGATTCGCTCTCGGCATGCACGCGGCTCACCCGGTCGCGATGCTAGCCTTCATGATTCTGGTTTCCTGGGCGTTCGTTGCCGCGACACAGGCGATCAACGCACTCGTCGGCCCGGCAGTAGGGCGCGTGCTGATCATGGCGCTACTCATGCTGCAGCTGGTCAGCGCCGGCGGCATGTACCCCGTGGAGACCACGTCTAAGCCGTTCCAGGTATTCCACCACTTTGACCCGATGACATACGGCGTCAACGGGTTACGTCAACTTATATTGGGCGGGATCGATTTCCGGTTGTGGCAAGCGGTAATCGTGCTGATCGGCATATGGGCTGTCGCATTGGCGATCTCGTCTCTATCGGCCAGGCGTAATCGACTGTGGAACCTGACCAGACTGCTGCCGTCAATCAAGGTCTGAGCGACTCCAGCGGTGCTCACCCACCGATGGGGTGGTGAAATGGGCGCTGATGCTGGCGCTGGCGCTGCTGACCTCGGCGGTGTACATGGCGATCGCGAACGCGCTGGGCATGCTCTTCACCCACGGCTGGGCGCTGTGGCTCTACGGGGTGTTCGCGATCGTCGCGGTCGGTGCCGCCATCGGTTTGGTGATCGGATTGCTGCTGGGCGGCATCGTCACCGCATCTACGACCGCCCCGGCTATCACCGGATCCCCGCTCGTCCCAAGCCGGCAGCTGCGGAGCAACCCTCAGCAAAGTCCAACCGGCGGAACGTGATTCGACTGCCGCCAAAGCGTCACGCTGCTGTGACATAAGTTGACACTGATACAGGTGTGGCTAATGTTGTGGTACTGATACTGACGCTGCGCCGAAAGGGCATGTTGTGCCGAGTCTCGCCGTCACCTTCCGGCGGATGGCAGCCAGCTGCGCCGCGGCGCTGGTATGTGCGGCGCTGACGACTAGCACCGGGCAGCCGGTCGCCCGCGCGGAGGCCCGTGACCTGCTGGCCGGCGCCATTGCCAACACGCGGGGGTCGTATCTGGTGTACAACTTCGGCGCCGGGCATCCCGCTCCCATGCTCAATGCCGGCGGCGGCTGGTATGACGGGAATAGCGGCGGGCATTTGATGATCATCAAGGCTGCCTCGCAACGGCTTTCGCCGCATCTACTGGTGGACAGCCACAGCGGTTATCAGGCACGTTGTGAACGCAACCCCGGTGCGCGCACCAGCGAAGGGTTGGTGCAGGCGTCGGAAATCTATCCGCCGCTGCAGGCTTGGCAAGCGTTGGGCCAACCGACCATCGCCATCAACGGCAACTTCTTCGATATCCGCGGACAGAAAGGCGGGTCGTGGAAGTCAACCGGTTGTAGCTCGCCGCTGGGCGCGTTCGTCGACAATACCCGCGGCCAGGGCCGGGCCAATCAGGCGGTGACGGGCACCATCGCCTATGCCGGTAAACAGGCTCTCTCCGGCGGAGACGACCACTGGTCCGCGTTGACGACGATGATCTTGCCGACCGAAGGTGCCCCGTCGGTGATTCGGCCCGGTAGCAGTAATGATTACGACGTTGCCGCCCCGTTCATCGGGGGCCTGGTCGACAAAGGTGTCCGGTTTGTGGCGGTCAGCGGGATCGGGTTATTGTCGCCCGGTGACACTGGCCAGCTCAACGACGGCGGACCCAGCGCCGCCCGGACCGCGATCGCGTATTCGCGGCCAAAGGACGAAATGTATGTGTTTCAAGGCGGTAGCTACACACCGGACAACATTCAAGACCTGTTCCGTGGCCTGGGCAGCGACACCGCCGTGCTGCTCGACGGTGGGGGGGCGTCGGCGATCGTGCTGCGCCGCGACACCGGTGGGATGTGGGCGGGCGCTGGAGCACCGAAGGGTAACTGCGACACCCGTCAAGTGCTCTGCGACTCCCACGAGCGGGCGCTGCCGAGCTGGCTGGCGTTCAATTAGCGGAGCGCCCAATGCTTCTGGAACGATGGGCGCAACGTCTTAGCACGGACCGGCGATGACTCGTCCGTGCGGCGACTCCACGCGCAGCCTCAAAGCCGTTCGCTCTCCTGCGACTCCCGGCCTGCCGATTGCACCGTCACCTGTCTTCGCATCGACATGCCACCTGCCACCTGAGCGCGACGCCGACGAATCGGCTGACGTCGACACCTACGGTCGTAGCTCCAATCCGACTTGGCGACAGCTCGAATCGGCTATTGCGACCCTGGAAGGCGCAACCGCAGCGTTGGCATTCGGCTCTGGCATGGCGGCGATCACCGTCACCCTGCGTGTGCTGGCCAAGCCCGCGTCGGTGGTGGTCGTGCCAGCCGACGGTTACTACCAGGTACGCCGATATGCCACCGAACATCTGAAGACTCTCGGCGTTACCGTGATCGAAGCCGACAGTTCGGCGATATTCGATGCCGCGGCACATGCTGACGTTGTGGTGGCTGAGACTCCAACTAACCCACGACTTGATGTGGTCGACCTCAGCCGACTGGCGTCCGTCTGCCATAACAGCGGCGCGAAGCTCATTGTCGACAACACAACCGCCACCCCGCTCGCTCAGCAGCCGCTATCGCTGGGCGCGGACCTGGTGGTGGCCAGCACCACTAAAGCACTGGCGGGACACAGCGACGTCGTAGCCGGATATGCGGCCGGCAACCAACCGGAGCTGATCAGTGCACTAGAACACGAAAGGCTGCTCAGCGGGCCGATTCTCGGCCCATTCGAGGCGTGGCTGGCGCTGCGCAGCCTGGGCAGTGCCGGGCTACGGTTCCAGCGACAATGCGAGAACGCGACCGCGCTGGCCAGGATGCTGCGTGACCATCCAGCCGTGCAGATGGTGCGCTACCCGGGACTCCCGGACGATCCAGCATATCCGGTGGCCGCGGCTCAGATGCGCAGGTCCGGCGGTCTGGTGTCCGTCGTGTTGCGCGACCACGCCGCAGTGCACGCGCTGGTTGAGCGTAGCGAATTACTGACTGCCGCAACCAGCTTCGGTGGCCTCCACACAACTGTGGATCGCCGAGCCCGCTGGGGCGACGCGGTGCCCGAGGGTTTTGCCCGTATTTCACTGGGGATTGAAGACACCAACGACCTGTTAGCGGACATACAGCGCGCGCTTGGCTGACCGTGCCGGCCGCACACAGCGAAGTAAGCTTGAGACTTATCCGCGGTGCAGCGATATCCGTCGCTCGTAGCATGGCCGCTCGCACCTGCTCGGCGCCATCACTTGAGCCAGGCTGGTCACAGCTGCGGCGTTGACTGCGCCGGTGACGGCGCCGACTAAGGCGGCCGCCCCGATCAGGTCCAGTTGTCGGGTATGCCCGCTGCGGGGCCGCTAGAGCTTCGGTTGGACCTCGACATAGACGAGGGACACCGGCAGCGTAACCGACATGCCCTCGTAAAGCTTGCGCCCGAGACCGTAATTCGCGGCGATGATGCGTTCCGCGTACTCGGATTCGGCGGGATCAAGTACACGCGCGATGCCCACCGCTGGAGGGCCGAGCGGCTTGCCGCGCACATTGCATGGCGCCAGCCGTACCTCAGGATTGTTGCGGATGCGCTTGACCTTGCCGGCCGATTCCTCGGTGTCGAAATACACCCGGTCACGCTCGTCACGGCCGAACCACACCGGCGACGGAACACCTCGGCCGTCCCTGCGGTAGGTGATCAGAACGGCGTACTTGCAGCCGGCGAGCGAAGTGAAGCCGGTCGTCGGTTCTGCCTGCGCCGCCGACCACGCGTCCTTGTGCCGCATCCGCTCATAGAAGAAGTCGGTAAATTGCGTGAAGGCCGACTTAGAGGAAGTTGACATGGCCGTACAGTACTCAGTTGCGCGGGGACCGCGCAGGCATCTCCGGTGCTAGGTGTGCCGACCGAAGCCAACCGCGGTGTAGTGCTGATCGCTCCGGGATCCAGAGATAATACCGCCTGGGCTCCGGCCGCTGCGCGTTGCTGACGGACGACGCGCGCACGCACACTTGTTAGTTTGCAACAAGGTACCTTCCGTGCCCATAGCCGATGCTGCTAAGCGATCACTGGGTGGCTGGCGACGCACACCCACCGCCCGAGATCGCTGGACTGCCACTTTCTGGGAATCCGAACCAGGCGGTAAGCGCCTCACGCAACCCCGTAGCGGTGCCGTCGCCAACCCACGCGACGTATCCGTCGGGTCGGATCAGCACGGCTTGGGGTGCCGCTACGCGGCCCAGTACGGGGAGCTCCCACGCGCCGCTGTATTGGGCATCGATCACTGACACCCGATGTGCCCATGGGGAAATACCGAAAGGCAAAGGCACGCCGAGGCCGTTGAGTGCGGTTTGGGCCATGGTGTTGTGCAACACGCGGGCGGCGACCGGACGCCGTTCGGCGTGGTAGGTATCCAGCAGGCTTTCCGGCGATGTCCCGTCGACTACCTGGGCTAGCTTCCAGCCGAGATTCACCGCATCTTGGATGCCGGTGTTGAGGCCCTGCCGCCGATCGGAAAATGCACATGCGCGGCGTCGCCGGCCAACAACGCGCGCCTGTCCCGATAGGACGCGGCCTGACGGGTCACGTCGGTGAACCTGGAAACCCAAGTGGCACTACGCAGCCCGAAATCAGTGCCGCACGCGGCAGTGAGCGCCTCGCTGATGTCCGGCAGAACGGGCTCACCGGTTTTCCCGACACGGGGCTCGGTCACCATGACCCGCACTGGACCGCCGTCCTCCAACTTGAAGAATGAATAGAACCCATCGTCGCGGTGCATGCCCCACGGTGGTTCTTGGTCCATCTCGACATCAGCGACGAGGCAACTAGCGGAAGGATCAAATCCCGGAAACTCGATACCGGCGGCCTTACGGATGACACTGCGTCCGCCGTCGCACCCGACGAGATACTGCGCGCGCAAAGATGATTCGGACAGCCCAACGTCGACGCCGGTGTCGTCTTGTACGAAACCGGTCACCTGCCGGCCCCGGTAGATCGGCACCCCCAGCTCGCCCACCCAGCCGGCCAGGGTGCCCTCGATGCGGTACTGCGGCAGCCCCAGGTCATAGT
>NZ_CAXUCH010000101.1:0-3028 GCF_964249325.1 uncultured Mycobacterium sp.
AACGGCGAATGCCAGCGCTGGGCCACGTAGTTGAAGTCGACGCGGTACACGCCGTCGTCGGCCATCAGCATCACGAACAGGTGTCCGAGCGCCAAGAACACCAGCACGACGCCGGAGAACCGCATGAACAGCCAGGCGTATTTCTCGAAGTTGGGCATGCCTGAGCGCCGGCGGGGTGCGCGCGGGTTGTCCAGGCCGGCGGGGCGGTCGTGGCTGCGGGTCAATACCGGGGCGGGCTGGGGCGCGTTCATCCGAACCGCCCGAGGAAGTGGATGCCCAGCACCACCGTCGCGGGAACCATGACAAGCAGCCACACGACGCCGATGACCCACAGCATCAGCCGCTGATAGCGGGGGCCTTCCGACCAGAAGTCGATCAAGATGACCCGCACCCCGTTCAGCGCGTGGTACAGCACCGCGGCCACCAGCCCGAGTTCCATCGCGCCCACGATCGGCGACTTGTAGGTCTCGATGACCTCGTTGTAGGTCTGCGGGCCCACTCGCACCAGCGCGGTGTCCAGCACATGGACGAACAGAAAGAAGAAGATGGTCGCGCCGGTGATGCGGTGCAGCACCCACGACCACATACCGGGGTCGCCGCGATACAGGGTCCGCACCGGCCGCGGGCGCGAGGATCCTTGTGCCGGCTTCGCAGACGTCGTCGTCATTGATGCCTCTCAGTTATGGTGCCGGCACGCAATGTGTAGCCGGGCAATTCAATTTAGACCCATTTGCCGTGTCGAATGAACGGCTCAGCGGCCCGCGACACCCGCATCGGCGGCAACGTTAAGGTGGCGTGCGGGTTGATCGACGGCTGGACGGGGCTGCCCAATGCGTTCACAACATGGCGGGCATCGCTAACATGACCGACGCAATTGAGTGGAATACGCTGCGGGACAAGGCGCTCCAAGCAGCATACCGAGCTTATGCGCCGTATTCGCGGTTGCGGGTGGGTGCGGCGGCACTGGTCGACGATCGCCGCGTGGTCACCGGATGCAATGTGGAGAATGTCTCATATGGCCTAGGTCTCTGTGCCGAATGCGGAGTGGTCAGCGCCCTGCGCTCGACCGGCGGCGGCAGGCTGCTCGCGCTGGTGTGCGTCGACGCCAGCGGGACGCTGCTGACGCCGTGCGGGCGGTGCCGGCAAGTGTTGTTGGAACACGGCGGGCCCGATCTGCTCATCGACCACCCCGGCGGACCCCGTCGGCTCGGCGACCTGCTGCCCGACGCGTTCGGCCCCGACCACCTTCCTGCTAAAGAGCCGTGAGCCGCTTCACATTCGACGCGCCCACCGTAATCAAGACCAAACGCGATGGCGGCCGGCTTTCCGACGCCGCCATCGAATGGGTCGTCGACGCCTACACCCACGGGCGGATCGCCGAAGAACAGATGGCAGCGCTGCTCATGGCGATTTACCTGCGCGGCATGGACCACGCCGAGACCGCCCAGTGGACCGCGGCGATGCTGGCCTCAGGCGAGCGGTTGGACTTCAGCGATCTGGAGCGGGATGGCAAGCCGCTTCTGACCGTCGACAAGCACTCCACCGGCGGAGTGGGGGACAAGATCACCCTGCCCCTTGTCGGTGTCGTCGCCGCATGCGGAGCCGCCGTGCCGCAGGCATCCGGGCGCGGGCTCGGGCACACCGGCGGCACCCTGGACAAGCTGGAATCCATCGCCGGGTTCACAGCCGATCTGCCCAGCGGCCAGCTGCGCGAACAGCTCCGCGAGATCGGCGCGGCCATCTTCGCGGCCGGCCGATTGGCACCCGCCGACGCCAAGCTCTACGCACTGCGTGACATCACCGCCACGGTGGAGTCGCTTCCGCTGATCGCCAGTTCGGTGATGAGCAAGAAGCTGGCCGAAGGCGCCAGTGCATTGGTGCTCGACGTCAAGGTGGGTTCCGGCGCGCTGCTGAAGTCCGAACCGCTGTGCCGCGAGTTGGCACAGACCATGGTGCGGCTGGGCGCCGCGCATCAGACGCCCACCCACGCCGTGCTCACCGACATGAACCGCCCGCTGGGTGCCGCCGTCGGCAACGCGCTCGAAGTCGCCGAAGCCCTCGACGTGCTGGCTGGCGGCGGACCGCCCGACGTCGTGCAGCTGACCGTGGCGCTGGCCACCGAGATGCTCGAGCTCGTCGGCGTCGACGCACGCGATCCGGCAACCACCCTCGGTGACGGCACCGCAATGGATCGATTCCGCGCGCTCGTCGCCGCGCAGGGCGGCGACTTGGCGGCGGCGTTGCCGGTGGGCGCGTGTTCGGAGACCGTGACCGCCGACCGGGGCGGCACAATGGGCGACATCGACGCGATGGCGATAGGGATGACGGTGTGGCGGCTCGGCGCGGGCAGGACCCGCCCGGGCGAACGGGTGCAACCCGGTGCCGGCATCCGCATCCACCGCCGCCCCGGTGAACCGGTCGCCGCCGGCGAGCCGCTGTTCACGCTATACACCGACACCCCGCAACGCTTCGACGCCGCGATGGCCGAGCTGGACGGCGGCTGGAGCGTCGCCGACACGCCGCCACCGCGACGGCCCCTGATCATCGATCGGATCACACCATGACGACACCGCTGACCCTGGACATGATCAGCCAGGCGCCCAAGGCGCTGCTCCACGATCACCTCGACGGCGGGCTGCGCCCGGCCACCGTGCTCGACATCGCCGGCCAGATCGGCTACGACGACCTGCCCGCCTCCGACATCGACGAGCTGCGACGTTGGTTTCACACCCGGTCCTACAGCGGCTCGCTCGAGCGCTACCTCGAGCCGTTTGCGCACACCGTCGCGGTGATGCAGACCCCCGAAGCCCTGCACCGGGTCGCCTATGAGTCCGTACAGGACCTGGCCGCCGACAACGTGGTGTACGCCGAGGTGCGCTTCGCCCCCGAGCTGCACATCAATCGTGGGCTGTCGTTCGACGACGTGGTCGACGCGGTGCTGGCCGGTTTTGCCGACGGCGAGAAGGCCGCAGCCGCCGAGGGCCGCACGATCACCGTCTACGACCTGAAACACTCCGACGACTACGCC
>NZ_CAXUCH010000101.1:3038-8943 GCF_964249325.1 uncultured Mycobacterium sp.
ACCCGCCCACGAGACATTTGGACGCTTTCGAGTACATGCGGGACCATAACGCCCGCTTCACTATTCATGCCGGTGAAGCATTCGGGTTGCCGTCCATCCATGAGGCGATCGCGTTTTGCGGCGCCGACCGGCTAGGGCACGGGGTCCGGATTGTCGACGACATCCACATAGACGACGACGGCAGGGTACGACTTGGCCGGCTGGCTGCGATATTGCGGGACAAGCGAATTCCGCTGGAGCTGTGCCCAAGCTCCAATGTGCATTCCGGTGTCGTCGACAGCATCGCCGAGCATCCGTTCGATCTGCTGGCCCGGGCGCGGTTCCGGGTCACCATCAACACCGACAACCGGTTGATGAGCGACACATCCATGAGCCGTGAAATGCACCGGCTGGCAGAAGCATTCGGCTACGGCTGGTCCGACCTGGAGCGGTTCACCATCAATGCGATGAAGTCGGCGTTCATCGGCTTCGACGAGCGGCTGGCGATCATCGACGAGATCATCAAGCCGCGCTACGCGGTGCTGATCGGATAGCGAACCGCGCACAGCAGGAGGCGTCTTGGTCGATACGGACTCGGTGTTCGACTTCGCCGACGTCGTGGTGGAGCGCAAAGGTGTGCGCGCACTGGACGGATTCACCGCGGCCATCCCGAAACACGGGGTGACGGTGGTCTTCGGCCCGTCAGGATCGGGCAAGTCGACGTTACTGCGATTGTGCAATCGCCTGGAGGTGCCGACCAGCGGGCGAGTCCTGTTCCGCGGCAACGACATTGCCGGAATTGATCCACTGTGGTTACGACGGCAGGTGGGGATGTGTTTCCAGCGTCCAACACCGTTTCCCGGCACGGTTGCCGACAATTTGCGGGCCGCCGACCCAGGCGCGTCCGACGCCCAAATGACCGAGACTCTGGCGCGGGTGGCGCTGACCGGATCGTGGCTTGACCGCGACGCGACCGCGCTGTCCGGCGGGGAGGCGCAGCGAGTGTGCCTGGCCCGCACGCTCACGGCGCAACCCCAGGTGCTGCTACTCGACGAACCCACCTCCGCCGTCGACGCTGTCGCGGCACGGGTGATCGAACAGGCGGTACGTGACCTTGCCAGCGAGGGAATCCCGGCCCTGTGGGTCACCCACGACTCGGCGCAGGCCGAGCGCATCGCCGACAGGGTCGTCCATATCGACAAAGGCCGCTGCACGGGGGTTGAACCGGCGGCGTCCAAGCCGGAAGACGGGGAGGTGATGCGGTGAACGGCCAGGTCGGATGGGTTGGTCTGGCGACGTCGCTGGCGTTGGTCGGGTTCGCGGCGGCCATCTCGCTGTGGCAGCGGTTGGGGCTGGAGCGCCAGGTGGTGTGGTCGGCCATCCGCGCACTGGTCCAGTTGCTGCTGGTGGGCAGCGCGTTAGCGTTGCTGTTCGAGCCGGGTCGCTCGCTGTGGTGGTCGTGGGCGTGGACGGCGGGCATGGTCGCCTACGCGGGCGACGTTGCGCGCAGGCGGGCCCCGGAGGTGCCCCGGCCGGCGCCGCTGGCCATCACCGCGTTCGCCACCGCGGCGGTGGTCACACTTGGAGTGATATTCGGGCTGCGGGTGTTCCCGCTGCAGCCCCGCACCCTGGTGCCGATCGCCGGGATGATGATCGGCAACTCGATGACTGCCACCGTCCTGGTGGCCCGCCGACTGGTCGACGAGCTGCGCGACAAACGCGACGAGGTCGAAGCGCGGCTGGCCCTCGGTCAGCCCTATCGACAGGCGGCCGCGCCCTACCTGCGAACGGCGTTGCGGTCGGCCGTCTCGCCGCAGATCGAGACCACCAAAGCGACCGGGCTGGTGTTCTTGCCCGGCGCGATGACCGGACTCATTCTGGCGGGGGTATCGCCGGTCCAGGCTGTACTGGTGCAGGCAGTCGTGATGTTCCTCATCTTGGGCTCGGTCGCGGTCACGACGGTGGTGGTTGCGCTCGGGCTGGTGCGTCGCGTGTTCACCCGCGACCATCGGCTGCTACCGCTGGCCCGTCGCCCCGAAACGCGGGAGCACCGGCGCACAACAGCGAAAACGTGAAGCCCGCCAACTAGCAAGTTTGCGGCGCTATTCGCGCCTCAGCCGCGACTCTCAGGTCCAAGGTCGTCGGCGGCTTGCGGCGCTATTCGCGCCTCAGCCGCGACTCCACAAACCGTTCCAGCTGCTCCCACTCCCGCACCGCCTGGGCATACGGGGCGGCGGGCTTGCTGACCGAGCCCGGTTCAAGCACGTAGGCCACCAGCTTGCCCAGCGGCCGCTCGGTAGCGAGCGCCTTATCGACGGTGTTGTCCTCGGCGTAGTCGCCGACATCACGAAGCAGCTCGACCGCCAAGTCCAGCTGCTCGCGGTCCACCGCATCGGGTCCGTCTGCCAGATCGTCGGCCAGGCCCGTCAAGACATAGACGTTGTCGTCGGTGATATCGACCACCAGCGATCCGTCGGTGGCCGCGGTGCGAATGTCATCGTAGGTGCTCAGGTCGGACAGGTCGTGGTCGTGCTCGTCGGCGAGATAGCGGGCCAGCGCCCGTTCCGAACTGAAGACACTGATACGCCCGTTGCGACCCAAGAAAATCGGGCGGTCGTCGAAATAGCAGCGCAGCGTATAGAACGTGCCGACGCCGGTCATGATCTGAATCGGGTCGATGCCGACCTTCAACCAAAAGTCCTGGTCGCTACCGAGCACCAGACTGTCGGCAGCGGCAGGGGCCTCCTCGGCGTCCTCGCTTGCTTCGCTGACGTCGGTGTCACCTGCCGCCTCGTCTTCGGTGACGGTCTCTTCGTCGTCATCCTCGGGAGGTTCGGCCAATTCCTCGGCGGCCCGGGCCGAGGCCGCAGCATCGACATCTGGGGTGCGCACAATGTTGTCGATTGCGGCCAGGACGTCGTCCCAGCCCCGCCCGATGATCCGGGCGATCGCATTCCAGCGTTTAAGCCCCGCTTTGCCGGTGAAGTGCTCGATGCCGCCGGCCAGCGTGCCCAACGACGGGTTGCCGTTGAAGAACTTGCTGACCGCTGGTAATTCGCAGACCGACCCAATTGACGACACGATCGTCAGCGTGGCTGCCACGGCGGTGACCGACTCTTCGGTCGGCTTTTCCGCGACTAGTTCCTCCACGGTGATCAGGTCGAACTGCTTGTCCTCGGCCGGGTTGAGCTTGTGCGCGTTGGCCTGAGTCAGGTCTTTCCATGCCGGGTGGTCGACCAGATCGTTGTCGGTGTCGGTGCGGACGAAGGCCACCAGGTCAGCGACGGTTTCGAAAGCATAGAGGTCCTCGTCCTTACCGAGAAACGCCTCCCACTCGTCCCCGGCGTCGCGCCAGCGCGGCGCCCACAGCGTATAGCGGTCGCCAGCGGTCAGGCTTAGTCGGATTGGTACCAGCTCAGCAGCCATGCGGCACAGGATAACGACGAGCGCCCATCCTGCCCGACTGAGGGCCGACCGGGCCGATGCAGGTCGAAGTCAGCTTCCCCAGATATCGGTGATAGCAGGAGCGTTCGCCGCGTAGCCGGTTTTGGGCAGCCCATACATCTGCTCGAGCGTCGATAACACGTTGTAGTGGCTGATCGGTTCGGGGTAGGCCCCGGGTTTGACGTTGGCTCCGTAGATGATGGTCGGGATCTGATTACGTGCGGTGTTGTCGTCTTCGTCCCAGGTCAAAATCAGCAGGCTGTTGTTGGTCTTCGCCCAGGCGGCGTACGGGGATAGCTTCTGGTGGAGCCAAGTGTCGCCTTGAGCGATCGAACCGTCGTGCATGTCGTTGTCGAGGTTGGGAATGACGAACGAAACCGTCGGCAGGCTGGCGTAATTCGACGGTGCGGGAAAGGCTGAGAACGGCAGTGAGTAGTTCGCAGGGATGTTGCTGAAATCGACCCAGGGCACATGCTTGCGCGCGTACCTGCCCGCGCTGCAGGCCGGCGAGCCCACAGCGGGCAGGTCCTCGGCGAAACCGACGAATGTGTATCCGGCGGCAAGTAATTCAGAACCTAGGTTGGGCGCGGCGCCTGCGTTGACCGGACAACTGTTTTCCTTCAACCCGAACATGTTGCCGGCGAACAGCGCCAAGTAGTTGGGCTCGCTCGGGTGCGTTTCGGCGAACGACTGCGTCATCATTGCGCCGTTGGCGGCAAGGGAGTTGAGAAATGGAGCGGACTTGTTGCCGATGATGTTGGCGTGCGAGCGGTTCTCCTCCACGACGATTACCACGTGCGCGGGGGTCGGGATAGCAGCCGCCGCAAAGTTCACCGGAGCCGTTGTGCCGGTCAAATGTGCGGGCAACGATGTGACGGCGGCGAAGACGGCCAAAACGCCGACCAGCGAGACTGTTTGCCCCTTGCCTTTTCGCCATACCCGGCGCCGCATGCGGCGAGTATAAGCGCGCTATTGCGTGCCGCCTGGCATGGACGCGCCCGTGTGGCATGGAAATGTCGCGGTTCTGGTGAAGCGAGGGAGCAGCTAATCGCCCCAAATCTCGGTGACTGCCGGGGCATTCGCCGCATGTCCGGTCTTCGGTAGCCCGTACATCTGCTCTAGCGTGGACAACAAGTTGTAGTGGTTGATCTTCAGGTTGTATGTTCCCGGCTTGACGTTGGCGCCGTAGAAGATCATCGGAATGCGGTTGGGGAAAAAGTAATCGTTACTTTCGTCCCACGTCACGATCAGCAGGCTGTTGTTGGCCTTCGCCCATTCGGCATACGACGACAGATGCTGCTGCAGCCAACTGTCGGCTTGCGCTACCGATCCGTTGTGCATGTCGTTGTCGATGTTGGGGATGACGAATGAGAGCGTCGGCAGGCTGGCGTAATTGGACGGGCCAGGAAATGCCGAGAACGGCACCGAATCAGTTCCCGGGACGTTGCTGAAGTTGACCCACGGCGCATGGACGCGCTCATACTTACCCGATGTGCAGACTGTTGAGCCCACGGCCGGCAGGTCTTCGGCAAAACCGGTGAACGTGCGTCCGGCGGCAAGCAATTCAGCGCCAAGGTTGGGGGTGTTACCTTCGTTGACCGGGCAGAAGTCCCAAATCAGGTCGAATGTGCGGCCGGCAAACAACGCCATGTAGTTCGGTTCGCTCGGATGTGTTTCCGCGAACGATTGCGTCATGTATGCGCCATTAGCGGCCAGTGTGTTGATGTAAGGAGCTGACGCGTTCCCGATGACGTCATCTGGGTCGCGGTTTTCCTCCATCACGATGACGACGTGCGCCGGGGTCGGGATGGTGGCCGCCGCAATGTCGACCGGCGGGGCTACTTTGGCGACATGCGCTGGCACGAAGAAAATCAGCGCGCCCAAGAACGCCAAAGCGCCGGACAGCCCGACGATTCGGAATCCCGTGGTTTTTCGCCATCCGGGACCAATCATGCCGGGAAGTATAGGAATCGTTTGCCACATCACGCTTAATGGCGATCGGCGTGTCAGCTCCATAATCTTCAAAGGTGAGAACGCATTTCAAGATCAACTGCCGATCTTGCGCCGGCTCGTTTATGGCGGCGACGAAGCTGGTGTCCGCAATTGCCGGTCACATTTTTCGCTTCGCATTTGCTGCACCGGCAGCCGCGCGGCCAGCCGGAGCATAACTGGGCTTTCGTGCAGGCCATTTCGAGCCGGTCGTCATCCGGCTAGGGTCAACGTCTGTGGAAGTGCACGTCGTTGACCATCCGCTGGCCGCCGCGCGGCTCACTGCACTGCGCGACGAACGCACCGACAATGCCGCGTTCCGTGCCGCGTTGCGCGACCTGACGCTGATGCTGGTCTACGAGGCCACCCGCGACGCGCCCAGCGAGACAGTCCAGGTGCGCACCCCGCTCGCCGAAACCATCGGGGTGCGGCTGGCCAACCCACCGCTGCTGGTGCCGGTACTGCGGGCCGGCCTGGGCATGGTCGATCAGGC
>NZ_CAXUCH010000101.1:8953-14891 GCF_964249325.1 uncultured Mycobacterium sp.
CGGAGGCTCGGGTGGGGTTCGTCGGGGTTGTTCGCGATGAGGAAACCCACCGGCCGGTGCCGTATCTGGAGTCGCTGCCCGACGACCTGAGCGCCCAGCCGGTGATGGTGCTCGATCCCATGTTGGCAACTGGCGGCTCGATGACCCACACCATCGGGTTGTTACTGCGCCGCGGCGCAACAGACGTCACCGTTCTGTGCGTAGTCGCTGCACCGGAAGGGCTCGCGGCGCTGGAGAAAGCGGCGGCGAACGTGCGGCTGTACACGGCGGCCATCGATGACCGGCTCAACGAATTCGCCTACATCGTCCCGGGTCTCGGTGATGCGGGTGATCGCCAGTTCGGGCCACGCTGAGCTACCAGCGCTGCACGGAGGCGACGAGTTCGTCACGCAGCGCGCCTGCCCGCTCACGAGCACGCCGAAGATCCTCGCCCGCCGGGCAGCCGGCCTCGAGGTAGAACTTCAACTTTGGCTCGGTGCCGGACGGTCGCACCACGACCCGGGCCCACATGTCGGGGTCGCCGCCGGAGAAGACCAGCACATCGGCGCGCTGCGGGCGCTCGCGCTGCAGTAAATCCGTTGTGGTAGCTGGCAATCCAGCCAATCGTTCCGGCGGGTCGGCGCGGAGTCGCTGCATGACGCTGGCTGCTTCGTCGGGATCGGCCACTGGCCGCGACACCGCCGCGCCCAGGTGAACCCCATGACGTCGCGCAAGGTCGTCGAGCGCGTCAAGCACCGAGCGGTCGTGCGCTTTGAGCGCCGCCACCAGATCGCAGGCCAGTACCGCGGCGCTGATGCCGTCCTTGTCGCGCACCGCCGCGGGGTCGACGCAATGCCCGATCGCCTCTTCGTAAGCGTAGACCAAAGTGAACCCGGACATCCCGGCGTCGGCGCGCGCCAGCCATTTGAACCCGGTCAGCGTTTCGACGTGGCGCGCGCCGTAGTGTGCGGCGATCGCCGCCAGCATCCGAGACGACACCACCGTGCTGGCCACCACGGCGGTCGCCGGAGATTCGGTATCCGACAGAATGTAATCGCCCAGCAGCCAACCGGTTTCGTCACCCGACAGCATCCGCCAACCCTCTGGCGTAGGTATGCCGATCGCGCAGCGATCCGCGTCAGGGTCCAACGCGACCGCGACATCGGCATCGACGTCGTCGGCCAGGCGCAACAGCGCGTCGGCGGCGCCCGGCTCCTCGGGATTGGGGAAGGCGACGGTGGGAAAGTCGGGGTCCGGCGCGAACTGCGCGCCGACAGTGTGCACTTCACCGAAACCGGCGCGGTGCAATGCTTCGACGGCCACCGCACCGCCCACGCCGTGTAACGGTGTCAATGCCACGCGCACCGATCCGGACGAGCGCCGCAGGCTGGAGGTGCGCTCGATATAGCGGTCGACCAGTCCGTTGTCTGTGGGTTCGACCGGCGTCCTGGCGATCTGGTCGGCGAATGGAGCGGCGGCCATCGCGGATTCGATCGCAGAATCGGTAGGCGAGACGATTTGAAGGCCGCCGTCGAAGTACACCTTGGAACCGTTGTCGCTCGGCGGATTGTGTGACGCGGTGATCTGCACTCCGGCTGCGGCGCCGGTGTGTCGCACCGCGAACGCGACCACCGGCGTGGGCACCGGGCTGGCAAACAGCTCGACCGAAAACCCTTCGGCGGCAAAGACTTCGGCGGCACCAACAGCGAATATCGCCGAACCGTGCCGCGCGTCGCGGCCGACGATCACCCGCGATCCGGTCAACCCGCGGTCTTTGAGCACCTGTCCCACTGCCCATGTCGCGCGCAGCACCACGGCCAGGTTCATTGCGTCCGGCCCGCCGCGCACCGGCCCCCGCAGGCCCGCCGTGCCGAACCTAAGTGGCCGGGCGAACCGCGCGGCGAGCTCGCCCGGGTCACACGCGGCGAGTTCTGCGGCCGTCAGCGGGTCGGGGTCGTGCGCGATCCACTCCTCGGGCGTCACTGGCACTCCCGTCAGAGCCGGGCCACCACGTCGGCCAGCAGCGAACCGATCCGGGCCGCGGATGCTGCCCCGGCCTGCACCACCTCGACGTGGCTGAGCGGCGCGCCGGTGATGCCGGCGGCCAGATTCGTCACTAGCGACACCGCCAGAACTTGAGCCCCGGCCGCGCGTGCCGCGATCGTCTCGTGCACCGTCGACATGCCCACCAAGTCGGCACCCAGAGTGTGCAGCATCCGGATTTCGGCTGGCGTTTCGTAGTGCGGCCCCGGCAGGCCCGCATACACCCCTTCGGTCAGTGTCGGGTCGACCTGCCGGGCGAGCTCGCGCAGCCGCGGCGCGTAGGCGTCGACGAGGTCGACGAACTGCGGCCCGACGAGCGGCGAACGCGCGGTGAGGTTCAGGTGGTCACTGATCAGCACCGGTTGCCCGACCTCCAGATCGGGCCGCAGCCCGCCGGCGGCGTTGGTGAGCACGATCGTGTGCGCCCCGGCCGCGCAGGCGCTGCGCACTGGGTGCACCACGTGCAGCAGGTCATGGCCTTCATAGGCATGGATGCGACCGGCCAACACCAGCACCCGGTGCTCGCCGATGCGCATCGACAGCAGCTGGCCGGTGTGCCCGACCGCAGTCGGCGGGCTGAAGCCGGGCAGCTCCGCCATGGGCAGCACCGCGGTTGCCGAGCCCAGCGCCGCAATGGCCGGGGCCCACCCCGACCCCAGCACAATCGCCACGTCGTGCGCGTCGACACCGGTGCGCTCGGCGATGACCTGCGCCGCCCGCTTCGCCAGTGCCTCGGGATCGGGCGGACCATCGGTCACAGCGGCCGAGCTTAGACTGCGTGCATGCCCACCACCACCGCATTGGATGCCGTCGAAGATGCGGTGCGCCGTCGTGGCGCCGATATCGTCGAGCTCTCCCACGCGATCCACGCCGAGCCGGAGCTGGCATTCGACGAGCACCACAGCTGTGCCAAAACGCAGAAACTAGTAGCAGAGCGGGGTTTTGAGATCAAAGCCGGCGTCGGGGGCTTGGACACCGCATTCCGCGCCGACTTCGGCAGCGGACCGCTGGTCGTCGGAATATGCGCCGAATACGACGCACTGCCCGGAATCGGGCACGCCTGCGGGCACAACATTATCGCCGCGTCGGCGGTGGGCACCGCGTTGGCGCTGGCCGAGGTCGCCGACGATCTAGGTTTGACGGTCGCACTGCTGGGCACCCCGGCCGAGGAGTCGGGCGGCGGCAAGGCCCTGATGCTGCAGGCGGGCGTGTTTCTCGACGTCGCGGCCGCGGTGATGCTGCATCCGGGGCCGGCGGACATCGCAGCGGCCCGGTCGCTGGCATTGGCAGAGGTCAGCGTCCGCTACCGCGGCCGGGAATCCCACGCCGCGGTCGCTCCCTACCTGGGGATCAACGCCGCCGACGCCGTGACCGTCGCGCAGGTGGCCATTGGGCTGCTGCGCCAGCAGCTGGCGCCCGGGCAGCAGGTGCAGGGCATCGTCACCGACGGGGGCCAGGCAGTCAACGTCATCCCCGGACAGGCCAGCCTGCTGTATGCGATGCGGGCGCTCGACTCAGACTCGCTGCGCGAACTGCAGGGCAGGATGCTCTCTTGCTTTGCCGCCGGCGCACTGGCGACCGGGTGCGAACACGAAATCGACGACGTAGCACCGCCCTACGCGGAGCTGAAGCCGGATCCTTGGCTGGCCGAGGTGTGCCGGGAGGAGATGCGCCGACTCGGATGCGAACCACTTCCCGTCGAAGTCGAGGCAAGTCTGCCGCTGGGCAGCACCGATATGGGCAACGTGACCCAGGTGTTGCCCGGCATTCATCCGGTGATCGGCGTTGACGCTGGCGGGGCTACCGTGCATCAGGCCGCGTTCGCCGAGGCGGCCGCCGGGCCTAGCGCCGACCGTGCGGTGGTGGAAGGCGCAATCATGTTGGCCCGCACGGTAGTTCGCCTTGCCCAGACCCCGGCAGAACGGGATCGGGTGCTGGCGGCGCGCGAGCAACGGGCGGCATCGTGAGCCACGGCGGCGACAATGCAGCGCAAAGCGATGAGGAGGAGTGGCGCACGTGAGCCTCATCGACGGCGCTGAGTCCTGGTTGGCCGCCCACCATGACGAGCTGATCGAGTGGCGGCGCCATATCCACCGCTACCCCGAGCTGGGCCGCCAGGAGTTCGCCACCACTCAGTTCGTCGCCGAGCGGTTGGCCGACGCCGGACTCAACCCCAAGGTGCTGCCTGGCGGGACCGGCTTGACCTGCGACTTCGGTCCGGAACACGAGCCCAGGATCGCGTTGCGCGCCGACATGGATGCGCTGCCGATGGCCGAGCGCACGGGAGCGCCGTACTCATCGACGATGCCCAACGTCGCGCACGCCTGCGGTCATGACGCGCACACCGCGATCCTGCTCGGCACCGCGCTCGCACTGGCGTCGGTGCCCGAATTGCCGGTCGGGGTGCGCCTGATCTTCCAGGCGGCCGAAGAGCTGATGCCGGGCGGGGCGATTGACGCGATCGCGGCAGGCGTGCTGACCGGAGTCACGCGGATTTTCGCGTTGCACTGCGACCCCCGCCTTGCCGTCGGCAAGGTGGCGGTGAAGCAGGGACCGATAACGTCGGCCGCCGACCGGTTGGAGATCACGTTGTATTCGCCGGGCGGGCATACCTCCCGTCCGCACCTGACCGCCGATCTGGTCTACGGGCTCGGCACGTTGATCACCGGGGTGCCCGGTGTGCTGTCGCGGAGAATCGACCCCCGGAAGAGCACCGTCTTGGTGTGGGGCGCGGTCAACGCCGGCGCAGCGGCCAACGCCATCCCCCAGACTGGCGTGCTGGCCGGAACCGTGCGCACCGCGAGCCGCGAAACCTGGCAAAGCCTCGAGGCCATCATCCGCCAGGCGGTGTCTGCGCTGCTGTCGCCGCTGGAGATCGACCACACGCTGCAGTATCACCGCGGTGTGCCGCCGGTGGTCAACGAGGAGATCTCGACGCGCATCCTCACTCACGCCATCGAAGCCGTCGGCCCGGACGTGCTGACCGACACCCGCCAGTCCGGCGGCGGCGAAGATTTCTCCTGGTATCTGGAGGAGATTCCGGGCGCGATGGCGCGCCTCGGTGTGTGGTCTGGCCATGGGCCGCAGCTGGACTTGCATCAGCCGACATTCGATCTCGACGAGCGGGCTCTGGCGATCGGGGTGCGGGTGATGGTCAACATCGTCGAGCAGTCCGCCGCGCTGCACTAGCCCGCGGCTTGCCGCCGCCACTGTGCGTTCACGCATTCGACTGTGCGTTCACGCACTCGAGCGTGCGTTCGCGCATTCGAATGTGCGCCCAGGGCGGAAAGTTCGCCGTTTTTCCGCCCTGGACGCACACTCGATGGGACGCCCGGCAGCGGGACGCTCCGAAGAAACGGTCTACGTGCCGGGCCCGATGTTGCGGGCCGGGCGGGTGCGCAAGTCGTGCACGTAATCGGCGGGCGCACCGGCGATCTCCGCGGCATCGGCCATCACCCCCAGGTAATGCGCCGAGGGCAATCCGCCTTCCCAGGCGTCGACCACATACAGCCACGCCAGCACGGGATCGGTGGTGGTGTCAGAAGATATGCGCTCGACCCGGCAGCGGATCTTCTTGTGGATCCCGAGCTCGGATCCCTCCCACCGATCAAGGTTCTTCTCGTCGGCCGGTGTCACGTCGTAGAGCACGACGAACACCTTCGAATCGGGATCCTCGACGACTGTGGCCAGCGCCCCCTCCCAGCCGATGTCCTCGCCGCCGAAGGTCAGCCGCCACCCGTGCAGCCAGCCCGTCCCCGCCATCGGTGAGTGCGGTGCACGCTTTGCCATCTGCTCGGTATCCATGTTCGACCCGTAGGCGGCGTAGAGCGGCACGGGGAAAGCTTAGACGGCGCCTGCTGGTCAGGCGCCGATCCGACATCTTCGTTAGGTTGAACCCGTGGCGACCCGCATTGTG
>NZ_CAXUCH010000102.1:0-14792 GCF_964249325.1 uncultured Mycobacterium sp.
ATATCCCCCGCCGCCGGGTCCATACGGGCCGCCGCCGGGTATGCGCCCCTATGGACCGCGGGTGTCCCGGCGCCCAAGGCGCTTGGTGCTCATAGGCGCCGCCGTCGCCGCCGCCGTCGTGGTGGTGGTGCTGATCCTGGGATTCGCCGCGCCGGGCTTTTTCATCACCCGAGAACTCAACGTCCACAAAGCTGAAGCGGGAGTGCAGTAAATACTCTCCGACGAGGCCATCGGCTACGGCGCCAAAAACGTCAAGGACGTCAAGTGCAACGACGGCCGAAATCCGACCATCAAAAAGGGTGACACCTTCACCTGCGAAGTGAGCATCGACAACACGAAACGGCTGGTGACCGTCACCTTCAAAGACGACTCGGGCACCTACGAAGTAGGTCATCCCAAATAGCGTTCCGTATAACAAAAGCCGCCGTGACGGACAGCTTCGCGTGGCTGGCCGCCCCGCCGCTGGTCGCCGGCAATTACAGGAAGGTGTTAATGGCCGTTCCCCAAGGTCTTCAGCGGTTCGATGCCTCGCCTTTGACGGAGGCTCGGGCTTGCTCCGCACACTGCCCGAACCCGCACGAGCACGACGCTGGAGGCGATACTTTTGCCGTGCGCCAACGCCTTCGTCGCGGGCATCTGGTCTGATGCGGCACGGCATCCGGCACTGCACAACCAAGAACCAGCGCGAACCGAAAACTTGGCCTGTTGCAAGGTGGTTCACATGACCTGGCCCGGCCAACCGCCTCCCTACTATTACGGCTACGCAGGCCCACCGCCGCAGCCGTACGGCGCGCCGCAGCCGTGGTCTGCCCCACCGGTGCGCAGAACCAGCGGCTGGGCCGTCACCTCGCTTGTCGCAGGGATTCTCGGTGCCGTCCTGCTCGCTGTGGTCGCGGGCATCATCGGGCTGCGACAGACCAAGGGCGGGCAGCGCGCAGGACGCGGCCTGGCCGTTGTCGGCCTGGCGTTGTCAGCAGCCTGAGCTGTAATCATCGCGGTCGCAGTGCTTATCGCCACCACCAGCGGTGAACATTCCGTGCGCGCAACTGAGCTCCAACCCGGAGACTGCATCGGGACCATCTCATCGGAGGACCGTGTCGAGCGGCTCGACACGGTCAGCTGTGACAAACGGCATGACGGCGAAGTATTCGGCGTCGTACCGCTGCTCCCCTTGCCGTCGTACCCGGGAGAGGACGAGGTGCGCCGGCATCGCAGCGAATGTGTACCGCTACTGCAGAAGTACGCACCGTCGGTGGCTGCCTCAGACACCTTTCACTACTACTACTTGTATCCCACCGAGCAGACGTGGGAAAACGGCGACCACTCGCTGACCTGTATCGCCCGGTTCCCCGGCGGCCGAACGGGTTCGATCAAGGAATAGTTTCGCTCCATCACCGCCCTGAGAGGGGCCGCGCCGACATTTCCTGCGCGAAAGAGATTGCGCCGCAACGCTGCTGGAGGCCCATCTGATTGGGATGTACACCAGTCGAGGTTGGGCGGCGGGCGTCGCCGACGAAGTGGGATTCGAGGCAGACAACGCGGCCCGCGCGAGGTGACCAATCTGTCGATCAGCCGATGCGCGTGGCACAACGGATCACGTTGCCCACTACTAGGCCCCTCGTGGTGGGTTACTCTGCGTTGGACATGAGGAGAACCCGGTGAACGGCAGATGGGTGGCCGTCCTTGGTGGTGCGGCGCTTGTCGCTGTTATAGTTTCGGGCTGTTCGGGTGCTTCGAAGACGAACCAGGGTGCTCCGGGCTCTGGTGCAGCGAGCATCGTCAAAGTCGTCGTCGACGGTAAGCCGCGCCACGTCGAAAACCATGTGGAATGCGTGACCGCGGCCAATATGGTGTTCGCCAACGTCGGCAGCGACCAGGACCGTATCGCCGCGACCCTCAGCGAGGGAGACAATCCCAGACTCATCAGTCTGGTGTTGGGCGCGGTCGATGAGGTCCCGTTGATGTACAACGACTCAAATGGTGACCCGCGCCCGACCGTCACCAAGACCGGATCGACGTACACAATCGTGGGCACTGCAACAGGTCCTAGCCCTGCCGGCGGCGGAAACATGTCCGAGCCATTCGATCTCGAGTTCACCTGCCCACCGCGCTCGTGAGTCGGTGCACGACGACAGGTTCGGCTCGGTAGGTAAGTACACGCGGCGATGTCGAGTCATGGCTGTTCGGACCATCGCTGTGTCGACCTCGCATCCACCGATCTCAACGGGTTCACCGGGGTGGCCGGTGCGCTGCGCCTTTAGCGCCGAAACTTGTGCGCGAGACCAGAGCTGATCCCCGATAACCTGAAGGCAGCGGTGCGGTTGCGTTGGGCGATCCCGGCTCAGGCGGGAAGAGCTGTCCCGAGGCGAATGCGTCGATCTGCAAGCATCTGCGCAACAGGGTGACTCGTGAGTCATGGAAAGGGTGCGGATGGTTAGTGGCAGTGAAGCCACCGAGATGACAACGCGCGGTGCGGTGCGGTTTTTTTGGTTGTGGCTGACGGTGGCCACCGGAGCGTCGGTGGCGGGCAACGTCACCCACGCGGTGCTCAGCGCGCCGGCGGCTACGGTTGCGCTGTCGGCGGCGGCCGCGGTCGTGCCGCCGGCGGTGCTGCTCGGTTCGACACACTCGGTCGCTTTGCTCGTGAGGACCCGACCGCTCGGGTTCGCGTATTGGTGTGCACTGGCGATGACCGTCATGCTGGCAGGTTGTGCATTCGTGCTGTCGTTCGATGCGCTTCGGGATCTGGCGGTGATGTTAGGGATGCGCCCTGGCCGAGCGTGGTTGTGGCCGTGCGCAATCGACGTGTCCATTGCACAGTCCACGTTGGCGCTGTTGTCGCTCACTCCCCCATCCCGGGCATGCTCGGCGTCGCGCCCTGGTGTGTATTCTGGCGCTGGCACGTCCGGTGAGACCCACACGTCGGGGCAACCGGGTGGTGCCCCTGGGCGGGTTGCGGTGCAGCGTGATGGCGTACCGGACGACAACGCCGCCGCCTCCCCCGCGCCGCATGCTTCCACGGCGAACGGTGAGCCCGCGTTGAGTGCGGTTCCCGATGCGGCAGACGAGTCGGTAGACGCGGCGAGTCTGCTGCGCTGGAAGCCGACCGCCGACGAGCTGGTCCGCAGCGGGGTCACGTCAAAAGACCCCGAGATCGTCGCCGCTATCTTGGCGGAGCACGCCGCCGGCACGCCACCTAGTACCATCGGGCGGCGCCTGGAAGTCCACCACAGCACCGTGGGCCGCATTCTTGCGGGCGCGGAAAGCCTGACCGGATAAGGCAATCGGTAGCAGCGGTGTTCACCTACCGGGCCCTGGTAAGGCTCGCGGCGGGGCGCTGGAGCTAACCCGCCGGCGGGTGATGACCCCAACGCCACCGTCTTTGTCCCAACTGATGGAAGGGCGACGTTGAGGTTATGGCCTGTTGAACGGTCGGCCTTGTTGACGGCGGATTCGCAGATATTTCAAGGGCCTTAACGGGATGGCCGGGTCTGGTGCTGTGCAGCGCCGAAACTTGTTGCCACGAGAGCAGAGCTGGTCCCCGATAGCCTGAAGCCAGCGGTGCGATTGCGTCGCCGGAGCCCGCTGCAACTATGCCTAGCACCCGACCGCCGGCTTCCAGGAAAACCCACCATAGGCTGGTCCATCGCACCGGCCAGCGTGTGTTGCCGTGGACACGGGCAAATACTCAGCGAATCTGAGTAGTCTTACAGATCCCGACCAGCCGTGTGGTGCAGCATCGTTGCCGGCATGACAGTTCCCAATGGCACACCGAAGAACACCACCGCATTTTTCGTCCAGGCAGCTGCCGCGTTCGGGTTGAGCTTCCTTACCGCGCTCGGCGGCATCTTCTTCCTTCCGCTTGATCCCTGGCAGCGCCTGTTTCTCGGGATCACTGTGTTGTTCCTGGTCTCGAGCGCGTTCACCTTGGCCAAGGTGATCCGCGACCAGCAGGAAGCCGCCACCGTGCGTGTCCGCCTCGACGAAGCGCGCGTGGAAAAGCTGCTGGCCGAATACGACCCGTTTACAACCTCGACGTAAGTACTGCACTCCACCGGCGCACCACAAACAGCTCGAGCCAGCGGCGCTGCCCATCGGTGAGGCTGGCGTTGAAGCAGAACCGTTGCAGCACCTTGCCGGTGATCGACTCCCGTCGGGATCGGCTTCTCGGCAGCGCCGCAACCACTTTCACATCATCTCCTATAGAAGGGACCTGCGACCCCATGACAAATCTGTTGGGTTTCCCCGACGCCGCTGAGCTGGCGGCGCGCACTCCGGCCGATCGTGACCGCGTCCTGGACGTCATCCGGATCGTGTCGCTGGCCGCGGTGGTGCTCGGCCACACGCTCATGGCGATCAGCATCATCAGCGATCATGTCCTGATCTGGGACAACCTGCTCACCACATCCCCGTTTTTTCAGGCGTTGACGTGGATCTTCCAGATCATGCCGCTGTTCTTCTTCGCCGGCGCCGCGGACTGCGTGTCGTCGTGGCGCCCGGGCACCAACTGGGGCGGCTGGCTGATGAAACGCTGCACCAGGCTGTTCCGGCCGGTGTTCTACTATCTGGGGTTTTGGGCGGTTGCGCTTACCGCGCTGTACTGGCTTGTGCCCCAACACGTCTACGAACCGGTTGCCGGTGTCAGCATTCAGCTGCTGTGGTTCCTGGGCGCCTACGTTCTGGTGCTGGCCGCGATGCCGGTGCTGTCACTGATCAGCAGCACCGCCCGCCTCGGCGCGGGTGTGACCGTGGTGTACGGAGCGATCGCGGCAATCGACGCCGCCCGGCTGCACTGGCCGGCCGCGGCGCCGCTGGGTTACCTGAATCTGGCAGTCTGGCTCATTCCGGCCATGTTCGGCGTCGCCTATAGGCGCCGGCTGGTGACCGGCCGTGCCGCGCTGGCCGTAGCGGGAACCCTGTTCGTCGTCGATCTCGCGCTGTTGCGTTGGGGGCCTTACGAAATCAGCATGGTCGGCACCGGCGACCACCACCTGTCCAACACCAGCCCACCGTCGTTGCTGCTGGCCGGGCACGCAATCACCCTGAGCGCGTTGGCGATCGCCGCCGCCCCGGCGATCGGCCGCTGGGCCCGGCGGCCCCGCGTGTGGTGGTGGACCGCGGTCGGCAACTCCGGAGCGATGACCCTCTACCTATGGCACATACCCGCGCTGCTGGGCGTCCACCTGCTCTTCGACGGGCTCGGCTGGCCTCGCTACCCCGGCCGGCACGACTTCCTCGCGATCAGCGCCGCCCAGCTTCTGATGATGGTCGCCGTGGTGGCGGTGCTGTTCGTGGCGTTGCGGCCCATGGAAAACAACGCGCTAGCCGGGTGGGACGGCGCGCCGGCAATCACCTCGGTGGGGCGCGGCACCGCCATCGGCGTGCTGCTGTGCGTGGCCGGGGTGGCCACCCTGGCCGCGATCAGGTGGGGCCTCAAAGACGACGGCTTGCTTTACGTTGCCGTGATGGTGACCGCGCTGCTGACAGCGCGGGCGCTGGCCGCGACACGAAGGGCCCACCTGCCGGCAGCGACCCGGCAAGTCTCCGATCCGATGCGCGCCCGGTGAACCATGCACGTGCTGGACACATCTGGATCTGCGCAGCGGCTTAGGGATCCGGGCCGGGTGGGTGCTCGACGTGACTTTGGCACCAGTCGACGGTGCGCGGGTCGGCATATCGGCGAGCTTCGTTGACCACCCGGGTTCGGTCGCGATCGACCGAGGACGCCGCGTTCGCCGGTGGCGTATATCGATACGCCTTCGGGATGTCCGCTGGGCGCTTCGGCGCCTCGGCGCAGGCCGGATGTCCGCGCCACTCGATCGTGTCCGGTTCAACGGGATCGGGGAAAGTCGGCGAGTACCAGCCTTCTTGCAGATCGAGCAGGTAGTAATAGTACGCCGCGTTGTCCATCGCTTGCCACGGACCGGGATCGATGAGCGACTCCCTGGTGTCGCGCACAAGCCCCCACAGGCTCTCATCGGGCGGCGCTTTGTACACCAAATACATCAGCGGTCCCTCGGTCCAGGCATGGGTCACCCAGTAGGGTCGTTCTCCCTCGTCGTTGCCTTCGGCGATGTAGCCCAACAAGTCTCGCAGCACATCCGCCGCGAACTTGGCCTGCGCGTCGTCGGCCTCAGCTGATGGGCACATTAGTGGGCTAACCTCGAATTGTCCCGTGCTACGGAAATGGTGGCGTTTCGACCTGCTTATTCCCAACTTTGGTTGCACGCAACTTGTTTTCTGGCAAGGAACCTCAGGCCCCACGAATCTGTCGGCGTATCAGACGGATACGCCGGTTCCCAGGCGATGCCCATCGACGGCGGTTCTAGCGTGGTTAAGGTTCGTCGTCCAGGCCGTGCTCGATGGCGTAGCGGGTCAACTTCACCCGGTTGGCGACTTGAAGCTTGCGAAACGTTGCCTGGACGTGGTTTTCGACGGTGCGGTGGCTCAACGAGAGCTTTTGGGCGATCTGCTTGGCGGACAGTCCTTTGGCGACGTAGCGCAACACCTCGGTCTCCCGCTCCGTCAGGGTAGGGCGACTCGGCCCCGGGTCCTTGCTGTGCGCGATGCGCCGGTATTCGCCCAACACCAGCCCCGCCAGGCTCGGGGTGAACACCGCCCGCCCTGCGGCGGTCGCTTTGACGGCGTCGGCGAGCTCAGCCTTAGAGGCGCTTTTCACCAGATATCCGGTGGCGCCCGCCTTGACGGCCTCCAGGACGTCGGCGCGTTCGTCGGAAGCCGAGAGCACCAGCACCCGCGACGACGGTGACACCGCCAGGATCGCGGTGGTCGCCTGCGCGCCGTCGCCGTCGCGAAGGCGCATGTCCATCAGCACCACATCGGGTTTGACGGCCGCCGCCCGGCGCTGCGCGGCGAGCACGCCGTCGGCGGTGGCGACCACGGTGAAGCCGTCGTCAGCCAGATCGCGGGCAACCGCGTCGCGCCAGATCGGGTGGTCGTCGACGACCATCACCGTCGGCGCCATGTCGTCAGTCATGGCGCCCGTCCCGGCGCGGCACACACAGCTCCCATTCGGTTCCCTCCCCTGGAGCGGTGTGCAGCTCGGCACTACCGCCCAGCGACGTCAACCGTCCCACAATCGATTTCGCGATCCCGAGGCGTCCTTGCCGGGCCGCTTCCTCGAGCCGGCCGGCGGCGATGCCGACACCGTCGTCGCGGACACTGACCAGGACCGAATGGCCGAGATCTTCTACCAGGACGAACGCATGCGCACCGGGACCGGCGTGGGCGCGCACGTTGTCCAGGACGTTGCCCACCGCCGCGTCGAGCTCCGTGGCCATCCCCCGCCCCAAGGGCACCGGCGTTGCGGGCACGCTCACCGACACCAGGTCGGACTCTCGGCAGCTCAGCAGCGAACGCAGGTCGATCGTCTGGGCGTCCCCGTCGCGGTCGATGTCGGTGCAGGCCAGCCAGCGCCGCAGCGCGCGTTCTTGTTCGCTGGCCAAATCCGCCAGTTCCGCTGTGGGACCGCCGATTTCGTGGCCTTTCTTGGCGACCAGCGCCAGCACTTGGATGGCTCCGTCGTGCACCTCGCGAGAAAGCCGCTCACGTTCTTGCACTGCGGCCGACAGTTGGGCGGCTCGTTGCAACTCGTCGTGGGCGCGCCGCGCGGTCTGTGCGGCCATACCGATCGCCATCCCGATGGCCAGCTCGATGATGACGGTGGCGTTGTGCCCGAGGTTGAGGGCGAGGTAGTTCTTGACGGCGAAATTGGTGGCGATCACCGTCACGCCTGCCAGCATCCCCCCGGCCGGGCCGAACTGGATCGCGGCCGAAATCGTCGGGTTGCTGGCCCACAACGTCGTCGGCCAGGTCTGGTTGTCGGCCGCCCACAGGGGCGTCGCCACGACTTTGTTGGACGACATGAGCAACACGACGACGAGCAGCTCGGCGATCACCCAGCGCGGTGTGCGACCGAACCCGCGCAGGTACGCGATCGCGCAAGCTGCGCTCCAGCTGATCAGCAACGCGAAAAGCACCCAGCCCAGCGCCGGTCGGCGCAGATCGTGGTTGATGGCGATCTGAAAGCCCGTCGCGTAGATGCAACTCAACAGCCGAAACACCTGCGCGGCGCGCCACAGCGGCACAGTTGGGTCCAGACCGCGAGTCGCCACCGGCCCAGCATAAGTGCGGGCCAGGGGCGTGTTCAGCGCTTGTTATGCCGGACTCGGCGGTGACGTCCTCCGGACCTTCGGGCGGCTGAAAGATCCAGGTGCCGGCTCTGCCGGTAGGCGATTAGTTGGGTGTCAGGAGGCGGCGCGCACGCTGAACCAGGCTTCGCGCAACAGCTCGGGGATCGTCAGCCCGCGCCGTTCGGCTTCGCGAGCGAGCTCGATCTTGTCTGCCTTGGTGAAGCGCACCGGGATGGACTCGGTAAGCCGCCGGTTCTCGGATCCCACCTGCTGCTCCTCACGTCGTCGAAGGTCCGTGTGCGCCCGTCGGGGCAGTGTTCAAGTCTCTAGAGTCAAGCATCTAAGTTCTACTTTCTAGATTCTAGATAGTAGAAGGTGGATACTCGAAGTGTGGACGCGACACGCGCCAGTGAGCTGCTCTTCGGCCGTAAGTGCCGGCTGGCCGTGGCGGCGTGGGTGTTGCAGCATCCGAAGGGACGGTTCTTCCAGTCCGAGCCGCGCGGCATCGAACACGCCTCACCGAGCAATGTGCTCGAAGAACTCAAGCGTCTGGTGGAGCTGGGCATGCTCGAAGTGGAACGCCCCGACGACTCACGGCGCGTGTATTACGTGCGCACCAACAGCAGGCTGTGGGACATCATCGCCGCCGCGCTCGAGGCCATCGAGGCCGAAGCGGACTGACCCGCCGCGGCCCAGGGCGATCGCCCACATGGCCGATCGCTCACGGCCCCTGGGTGCTCAGCCGCTCTCGTGCGGTGATCCATTTTCGAGCACGCGCATCAACATGCGCACGCCGTCATCACCCAAGTAGCGCCGCAGGGCGTCGGCCAGCAACTGCGGTTGCGAGTCAAACTGGGCCAGTGCGCGGCTAATGATGCGGGTGCGACCCGGTGTCGCTTGACCGCTGCGATCACGCGCCTGCGGATGCTCCTCGCGCGCTTGCTCTTCGGCTTGTTGTTGGGCAGCAAGCCATGCCGCCACCTGCTCTTCGGTCGGCAGCCGCGCGATCGAGCGCGCGACCCGGATCGCCATCTCCCCTTGTCGTAGCGCGACCTGCAGTTCGGGTGCAAGAGACAGCAGCGCGCGCCGTTGGGACACCCAGCCTTTGGTCTTGCGCAGTCGTGCGGCCGCCGCGTCACCGCTGCCACACTCCCGGACGAGCTCCTCGACCGCGCGGGCCTCTTCGAGCACGTCGAAGTCGGTGCGGTCGATGTTTTCACTGATCGCGGCTGTGATCAAAGTGGCCCTGTCCCGGGCGATCTCGTCTTTGACGATGATCTCGAGGTCGCCGCGGCCGTACTTGTGGGCCGCCGCCAAGCGTCGGCATCCGTTGATGACAACCCAGCGGGTGGAGATCTCCTCCTCGGGGTAAAGCCGTTGATATGCCCCCCGACTGACGACCACCGCAGGCTGCAGCTGGATGTCGGCGATGCTGGCCAGGTCGTCGAGGTTGCCGACGTCGTCGCGGGGGTTGTGCGGGTTGGCAGTCAGCTCCGACAGCGGCACAGATCTGCTCGGGTGGCCCGAGTTGGGCTGGTCGACCGGCGAGTGCTCGCCCACGGCGCCGGCGAGACTGGCCAGGCTGGTGCGCTGTCCGCGTGCCATCATCGGCCCCCTGCCCACGTCGAAAGTTCCAGCGCTAGTTTGTAGAAGTCCTCACGGGCCTGCAGCGCCACCCGGCTGGGGTGGTATTCGGTAACCACCAGGCCGTCGGCGCTGGCGCGGGCATGCAGTTTGTAGTGCCGAATGACCGTGTGCGCCAGGGGCCATTTGTTTTCTCTGGCGAACTCCTGGGTCTGCTCCAGGTCGGGTCGGCCGTCGCGGGGATCCCAGTTGTTGATCACCACCACGTAGGGAAGACTGCGCGGCTCAATGACTTTGCGGATGGTGCGGGCAGTGGGGTCGAACGACAACGGCTCGGGCTCCAGCGGAACGATCACCAGGTCGGCCACCTCGAGCACAGCGCGCAGGGCGTCGGCTCCCGGTCCCCTGCCCAGCGGGTCGGAGCTGTCGTCGTTGCCTGCCAAGTCGATCCAGCCGGGGGTGTCGACGTAGACGTGCCGGATGCCGGGCAGCTCGCGCAGCCGGTAGAGCCCATCGGAATCGCCAGCGGCCTCGACGATGTGAAATGGAAGGTCGCTGACCCGGCTGGCCCACCACACTGCCGAGCCCTGCGGGTCGATGGACACCGCGGCCACCGGCGATCTCGCGTCGGCGGTGTCGCCGCTGGTGAGTACGTCGGCGGTGACAGCGGCGAGGTTGACGGTGATGGTGCTCTTGCCGACCCCGCCCTTCTGGTTGAGCAGAACGTGAACGGGCATGAAATACAAGACCTTCCGTATGCTTCCCCCGCGCGGCGCGGAGTACTTCGGACGGGAACACCTGCACTCTACGGGTCGCGGTGGCCACCCGCATCACGACACACCCACGTTTACCGGGTAAACCGCACAGTCAATGGTGGTGAGCCGCTCGGCACTCCGTACTCTTCCGGCGCGTCGCTGTTCTGCTCGGCGTGCATGAAGGGCATCGCGTTGCTTACGGCGGTCTTGGCGCCCAAGCCGGCGAACTGGCTGCGCAGCGCCTCGGCGCGGGCTAACAGTATGTGCACCGCGCAGGGTCGGGTGCCCTCGAGGGCGAGGACCGTCGGAGCGGTCCGCAACTCGGCGGCCGCCAGGCCCAGGATCACCATGGTGGCCGGCGTGAGTTCGTCGTCGCGGGCGTCTGCTTCCAGCTCGTCGAGCCACTCTCGTTGCTCGTCGTCGCGCTGGTAGCGTTCGGCCGCTTCGACCAAGCCGGTGATCAGCGAAATCAGCTGTGCACGGTGGTGTTTGAGCCACTGGTGCTCGGTGTCGGTTCGCTGGGCCGCCTGGCGCTGGGAGCGTCGTGCGTCGCGGGTGATCTTTTCGTCCGGGCGGTCATAGCGCAATAACGCCTCGAGCCGGTCGATGCGGTCAAGCACTCCCTGCTTACCGACGCCCACCTGGGCGCCCAGCTGCGTGAGGAACAGTCCGCGATCGCGGCCGGCCTTAAGGAAGTGCAGTTCCCGTCGGCGGTCCTCCCACCACAGCCAGTTGTTGAGGGTCAGTGCGTCGCAGACCTCTGCCTGCAACACCCACCGTGGAATGTCTGGGCCGCTGTATCGTCTGAGGTAGTCGAGGATTTCGCGGGGATCGGCGTCCGGTGAGTCGGGCAGTCTCTCGCGGTTGCGGTCGTCAACTTTGGCTCGTCGTCGTGCGATCAATTCGATCGCCCGCGCCGCCTCGAATCGGTTCACCTTGGGACGAGTGGCCACGGTGTCAGTATTTCACTGACGGATGGCGAGGGCTGGTAGGCCCGTCGGACAACATGTTTCGCGTCGCGTCGCCGCCACCGAGGTTTGCCCGGCCGCACTGGGTGCGGGTCACCGAGTGAATGTGGCGGCGAGCCAAGCCTATTCGCCGCCGATCACAGGCAGTGCTCGAATGCGCATAGCACTCCCGCCGATATAGGTAAGCATTGCCGGTCCGGCAGCGCAGTAGCGGATCTCGACGTCGCTGCCACTGACGTTCCGATCCGCCGGTAGCGGTCGGCACGTCAGTGGCCGGCGTCGCAGTGCGGAAGTCCGTGCGGGCGCACGGATCTCGAGTTCGCCGCGCTGGTCGCCGAGGGTGATCACCGGATCGGGCGGCTTATTACCACGCACGATGAAGCAGGTTTCGTGACCGTCCACGCGAATCCTCCTGAAAATCGGGTCATTGCGCGCCGTGGCCTCCGTGGCTGTATTCACCTGGAAGATCGTATGTTTTTCCGCCGGCTCCCCGCGGCGCCGTCGCGCGCTATGCCGCGCGGCTGAACGTCGACTTGCGCAGGACTGCGCTGGGCACCTGTGCTGAAGCCGCCCGGGCCCGACCGCAAGACCACCTTCTGTTGGTGCTGGTGCCGACGACGGCGGCCATTTGGCCCTGACAGAGTTTCGCGCGGGTGCGTGTGCATACCGCGCTCTATGAGAAACATTGCCCTGACTTGGATCGGTACAGGATGCGCGAGCCTCGGGTTTGGGCCGCACTGCGCAGCGAACCGATGCGCAGTGCGAAACGCCGCCGCCCGCAGTCGAATCGCCACGCCGGTATCGGGAGCCATTGGTTCGGACGGCTGCGTCGTCAAAGGCGGGCTTCGGCTCCCGATAGCTGGTGTTGCCCGCCGACCCGATGGCCCGCATGCAACGGCTCACCAGTGCGTCGGCCGATTCAGGGCAGGCCCCTAGGCTGCGCGCGTCGGTCGGCGGCGAAGGCGCGCCCGACGCCGGTTTACCCGGTAAACCAGCGTCGGGCCTTCACCCCGGTTTACCGGGTAAACCGAAATGCGGCTAGGGACATCTGATTCCGCCCGGCGCCCGATGTTCTGCACCTGGGACGGTGTAGGACACCAATCTCCGATGTTCGATTCTTGGGGCTGGTTTACCCGGTAAACCGGCAGTGTGCATGGCCGGGTTTAAAGGCTAAAAGCATCTTCCGCCCGTCGCAGGTGATCGCGTCACCAAATCACACTGTGATGTCCTCGCGGCGTGACGCGGTCACCACGTCATCGGGTCGCTCCGTCTTTTGGTGAGCGCCTGATCGGATCACGGCGTCGCGCGGCAACTGTGCGACGCAGTCATCCCGTGATGGCGCCTCAGTGTGATGTTGTGACAGGGACACGCAGTGATCTGGTGGCGGCGCAACGCGGTGATCGCGCGGCGCCGTCGCAGCATGAGCATGTGATCGGGTGAGCGCATGACGAGATCACTCGGTCCCACGGCGACGACGCGACATGATGACTGCCTCACTCGATCTTCCAGTGACGTCGTGATGCACCAATCGCATCACTGGGTGATCGGATGACCGGGTCACCACGCGTCGGTGTGACGGTGTCGCCTGATGACACCGCGACCTCGTGGCCGCAACACGCTGTTACCTGATCACCGGAAGCGGGCGCGGCAAGTGGTGTAATTCGGTAGTCACATTTGTCACATCGGTCACAGCAGAGAGGTGGCGTCTTGGACGCAGAGGTCATCGCGATCGCCAACCACAAGGGCGGCGTCGGTAAGTCGTTTACCGCCGCCAACCTCGCGGCCGGCCTGGCGCGCGGTGGCTGGCGGACATTGTTGGTCGACTGCGACGCACAGGCCAACACCACGTCGATGTTCGACCCGGACGACGACGTCGAATTCGACCTCTATGACTTGATCAAGAACGAAACACCCATCGCCAAGGTCATTCGCAGTACCCGTATCGACAACCTCGATCTGCTGCCCTCCACGCTCGCGGTTGCGCAGCTCGACCAGGAGTTGGTGATGCTGCACCGGCGCGAGTACCAGATGGCCATGGCCCTCGAACCGGTGTACGCCGCCTACGACGCGATCCTGCTCGACCTTCCACCCAACCTGGGCCAGTTGGTCATCACCGGACTCAACTCCGCGGACTGGCTGATCATCCCGTGCGACGCGAGTAAGTGGGGGATCCGCGGGGTCCGCAGCTTTCTGCAGTGGTCGGCCATTTTGCGCAAAGCCCAAGTGCTGTCCGCCGACCTGTTGGGTGTGCTGTTGACCAAGTACGAGACGGGCACATTGATCAGCCAGAAGACGTTGGCGGCGTTGAAAGGTGAAGACCTGCCCCTGTTCGAGGCGGTCATTCCCAAACGCACCGCGGCCGAACGCATGATCAGCGACCAGCGCGTCCTCGGTGACGTGGGCGCTGACAGCGATCTGGCGCAGGCGTACGCCAACTTCACCGTCGAGGTGATGCAGCGCGTCGACACCGGGCGCCGGCAGCGGGGAAGGCATCGACGTGGCTAAGAAAGACCCCTCGGCCGCGGTGCTGGGGATGCTCTCGACCTACGGTTCGCAGACCCGGCCCACCGCGCACAACGCGCCCGCCCCTGAGCCGGCACCGGCAACCGACCCACTGACCGATCCGCCGGCGCGCACCGCACCGCAGGCTGATTCGGTGAGCGCGCCGCCCTCGCGGTCGTCACCGCCCGGGCCGATCAGCGCACCGGCCACCGCTGCGAGCGTCGGCGACGACATCCCCGAGGCCGCCCCTCGCACGTTGCGGCTGCGAGCCACGACAGCGGCGAAGCTCCGCGAGGCCTGGGTGCAGGCCAAACGCGACGACGTTTTCTTGACCGCGCAAGACTTCGCATCGAACCTCATCGAAGAAGCGTTGGCGGCACGCAAGCGACGCACGAGTTCGGCCCGCTCGGCATAGCGACACTCTGCGCACCGGTTTACCCGGTAAACCGACGCCGATTCCAGATTCCGGACGCGCATCACGCCGCCACCCGCGCGGTGACCATGTGACCGGCCGGATCCAGTAGCACCCAGCGGGCCTGCCGCCAACAAAACGGCGTGGTCTGTGCTGACTGGCCGTCGGTGACCACATAGCCCAGGTGCGCGCCGCGTTGCACCCCGAGATTCGACACCGCGACGGCGCACCCGGCGCACGCCGCATACAGCGAAGAGGCGTCGCGGGCGCGCCGCCAGGGCAAATCCGGGATGCGGCAACGGATCTCGTCAAGCGTGTACCGGCATCCGGGCATCATCACCTCGCAGTGCCCGCAGGAGCGCACCTCCACGCCCACCCATGGCGAAAGCCCGTGTGGGTACACGCCAGCCTGCGCGCC
>NZ_CAXUCH010000103.1:0-14437 GCF_964249325.1 uncultured Mycobacterium sp.
GATCCAGTGTGACGGTCCGGAGCGCAGCGCGCGGCGCGGCGTTGACCCACTCGACACCGACGTGAACGGGATGAATCGGGTCGTCGGTCGCGACCGCCACCGCCAGCGGTGCGGCAAGCCGCGCAAGCTCTGCGCAGGTCGGCGCGACATAGGTGGCCGCTTCGTCCATGGCGTCGGGCAGTCGCGGCCACTGGCGCTGCCACGACCGGGCCAGTTCGTCGCCCAGCCAGCGCGGGCTGGATTCACGCATCTGCGTTGTCGTCGCCGCCAGGCCGTCGCGCCGAAGCTGATGCGCCGAGTGCCGTGCCGCGTCGGCGGCCGGGGCGCTTGCCGGCGCACCGGTCCAGGCGGGCAACGCCGCGAGCACGGCGACCGCGCTCTCGGGATGGTCCAGCGCCCACGCGACCGCCACCGCGGCGCCGATCGACACACCCCCGACCGCGATCGGACCGGCCGCAGCAGCGGCGTCCATGGCGGCAAAGTAGCCGTCGATCAGCCGTCCGGGCTGCGGCCGGTGGGCGATCACCACCGCGCCGGCCTTGTGCAGCGGGCCCGAAAAAGCCCGGGCGACGTAATCGTCGTCGGAGCCGGTGCCGGGCAACACCACAGTGGTGACACCGCGCAAATTCACAGCCACCCCCTGATAGTGCCTGGGGTTTGTGGGTACTCCGACGCCACCCCGAGGGAGTGTGTGGCATTGGGGAACCAACAGGTCTACGGTGTCCGTTGGCATAAGTAGATGGCGTCCATGATGGACTGGCAGAAGCGTCAGGAGAGGCCATGACGGCCGCAAGTTATCTGCGCCGGCTCACCCGTCGGTTGACGGAAGACCCGGAGCAACTCGACGTCGAGGAGTTGTCCGACGAGGCGCTCAACACCGGGGCCCAGCGGGCAATCGACTGCCAGCGGGGCCAAGAGGTCACCATGGTGGGCACCTTGCGCAGCGTCGAAGCCAACGCCAAGGGCTGCGCCGGCGGGGTCCGCGCGGAATTGTTCGACGGCACCGACACCGTGACGTTGGTGTGGTTGGGGCAGCGGCGCATACCCGGCATCGAGTCGGGCCGCACGCTGCGGGTGCGGGGCCGGCTGGGCACGCTGGAAAGCGGTGCCAAGGCGATCTACAACCCGCACTACGAAATTCAGCGGTGACGTCGCGGGACAGTGACGGCGTCACGCCCATCGGTGTAAGCCATGGCTGCTGATCGCAGCGGCGACGACCGCCCGCTCGCACAGCTGGGCGGGGTCAGCGGGCTCATCTACTCGTCGCTGCCGGTGGTGGTCTTCGTCGGCGTTTCCGGCGTTTTCGGTTTGCTGCCCGCTATCGGTGCTGCGTTGGCCGTCGCCGCGGTGATCTTGCTGCTGCGCCTGGCCCGGCGGGAGTCGACGCAGCCGGCGGTGTCCGGTTTCTTCGGCGTCGCCTGCTGCGCGTTGGTCGCCTACGCGGTCGGGCAATCGAAGGGCTATTTCCTGTTGGGCATCTGGATGTCGCTGGTGTGGGCGGTGATCTTCGCGCTGTCGGTGGCGATCCGGCGTCCGCTGGTCGGTTACGTGTGGAGCTGGGCCAGCGGGCACGACCTCAGCTGGCGACGGGTGCGTCGCGCGGTGTTGGCCTTCGACGCCGCGACGCTGGCGTGGGTGCTGGTGTTTAGCGCGCGGTTCGTGGTGCAGCGGTTGCTCTACGACGCCGACCAGACCGGCTGGCTGGCCGCGGCCCGGATCGGGATGGGCTGGCCGCTGACTGCCGCGGCGGCGGCGCTGACCTACCTGGCGATCAAGGCTGCGCAACGTGCGATGCGTTCGGCTGGTGCGCCGGCAGCAGCAGCTGACTCAGCTCCTCCTCAACCTCGGTAACCGCCACGAACAGCAGTTCGTCGCCGCCTTCCAGCGGCTCGTCGGGTGCCGGCACGATAACCCGCGGGCCGCGCAATATCGTCACCAGCGCGGCGTCGCGCGGTAGCTGCAGCCTGCGCACCGGCTTACCGCCCCAGGGGGTGTCGTCGGGCAAGGTGATCTCGACCAGGTTGGCCTGGCCTTTGCGGAACTCCATCAGCCGCACCAGGTCGCCGACTGCGACCGCTTCCTCGACCAAGGACGCCAGGATCCGCGGGGTCGACACGGCCACGTCCACGCCCCAGGCATCGGTGAAAAGCCACTCGTTGCGGGGATCGTTGACCCGGGCCACCACGCGAGGCACCGCGAACTCCGTTTTGGCCAGCAAGCTCAGCACCACGTTGGCTTTGTCGTCGCCGGTGGCGGCGACCACGACGTCGAAGTCTTCGAGGTGCACCGACTCCAGCAAGCTCAGCTCGCAGGCGTCACCCAACCGCCAGTGCGCGGCGGGGATGGCGTCGACGTCGACGTGGTCGATGTTGCGTTCGATCAACGTCACCTCATGACCGCTCTCGGTGAGCTCGCGGGCGATCGAACGGCCGACCGCTCCGGCCCCGGAGATCGCAACTTTCATCTGCGCCACCCCTCGATCGTGGCTGCGCCAGCATCATCGTCGTCGGCGCGTTTCATTCCCGCCACTCCTCCACCACGGACTTCATCGTTGCGCTCATGCTCCAAGGTCCTCACTCGGCGGCCGCGCGGCGATGGCCTGCGCCTCGGTGGCGCGTCCGGCGATCGCGGCGACGTACACCTGGTCGCCGGCCTGGATAACGGTTTTCGGTTCGGGCAGCAGCCCGCTGCCGAAGCGGATCATGAACGCGACCCGGGCGCCCGTGGCGTCTTCCAGATCGGTGATGCGGTGGCCCACCCAGTCTTCATGCATGACCAGCTCGACGAGGGCGACGGTGCCGGTCGGGTCGCGCCACTTGGTGGTCTCGCTTTCCCGCAGCAGTGCGTTGAGCAGCCGGTCGGTGGTCCAGGGGACCGTGGCAATCGTGGGGATGCCGAGCCGCTCGTACACCGCAGCGCGTTTGGCGTCGTAGATTCGCGCGACAACGCGCTGCACACCCCATGTTTCGCGGGCCAGCCGGGCCGAGATGATGTTGGAGTTATCCCCCGAGGACACGGCGGCGAAGGCGCCGGCTTCCTCGATGCCCGCTCGCAGCAGCACGTCGCGGTCGAATCCCAGCCCCAGCACCCGTTCACCCGCGAAGTCGGGGCTGAGCCGGTTGAAGGCGGTGCTGTCGCGGTCGATGACCGCCACGTCGTGTCCGATCCGGAACAGCCCGTCGGCCACGGCAGCGCCCACCCGGCCGCACCCCATCACTACTACCCGCACCTGAGGTCCCTTCGGCAGCAGCCTCTGCTTGGGGCCCGGTCGGCAGCCCCGTTGGCCCGCCGATTTGTACCCGGAGAGTTCCCCTCTAAGGAACGCTACCGCCAGCGTCGCGTGGGCTTACCCTTGGCTCTCGTGTCCAAACTCTCGACCGCGGCGCGCCGATTGGTTTTGGGTCGGCCGTTCCGTAGCGATCGACTGAGCCACACCCTGCTGCCCAAGCGGATCGCGCTGCCGGTGTTCGCCTCGGACGCGCTGTCCTCGGTGGCGTACGCCCCCGAGGAGATCTTCCTGATGCTCTCGGTCGCCGGGTTGGCCGCCTACTCGATGACGCCGTGGATCGGGCTGGCGGTGGCCGTGGTCATGTTGGTGGTGGTGGCCAGCTACCGGCAGAACGTGCGCGCCTACCCGTCCGGCGGTGGGGACTACGAAGTGGTGACCACCAACCTGGGCGACAACGCCGGCCTGCTGGTGGCCAGTGCGCTGATGGTGGATTATGTTCTGACCGTTGCTGTTTCGACAGCATCGGCGATGTCGAACATCGGCTCGGCGATCCCGTTCGTGGCCGACCACAAGGTGCTGTTCTCGGTCACCGCGATCCTTTTAGTGATGGCGATGAACCTGCGCGGGGTGCGGGAATCCGGGGTGGCGTTCGCGATTCCCACCTACGCCTTCATCGTCGGTTTAATCATCATGCTCGGTTGGGGACTGATCCGTATTTACGCGCTGGGTGAGCCGCTGCACGCCGAATCCGCCGGTTTCGTGATGCGCGCCGAAAACAGCAAGATCGCCGGTTTAGCGCTGATGTTTCTGGTGGCGCGGTCGTTTTCGTCGGGCTGTGCGGCACTGACCGGTGTGGAGGCGATCAGCAACGGCGTGCCGGCGTTTCGGAAACCCAAGTCGCGTAACGCCGCAACGACATTGCTGATGCTGGGTACCATCGCGGTGACGTTGTTCATGGGCATCATCGTGCTCGCCGAAAAGACCGGTGTGCAGGTCGTCGACGACCCCGATAAGCAGCTGGTGGGTACGCCTTTGGATTATCACCAGAAAACGCTCGTCACCCAGCTGGCGGGGGCGGTGTTCGGCAGCTTCCATCTCGGGTTGTTGCTGATCGCCACGGTGACCGCGCTGATCCTGGTGCTGGCGGCCAACACCGCGTTCAACGGTTTCCCGGTGCTGGGTTCGGTTCTTGCGCAGCACAGCTATCTGCCGCGCCAACTGCATACCCGTGGAGACCGGCTGGCGTTCTCCAACGGCATCCTGTTCTTGTCCCTGGCGGCACTGGCGGCGATCATCGCGTTCCGCGCGCAGGTGACCGCGCTGATCCAGCTCTACATCGTCGGCGTGTTCATTTCGTTCACGCTGAGCCAGATTGGCATGGTCCGGCACTGGACCCGATTGTTGCGCAACGAGTCCGATCCGTCGCTGCGGCGCAAGATGATGCGCTCCCGCGTGGTCAACACGATCGGGTTCCTGTCCACCGGCACCGTGCTGTTCGTGGTGCTGATCACCAAGTTCCTTGCCGGAGCCTGGATCGCGGTTGTCGCGATGGGCTCGCTGTTCCTGATCATGAAGCTGATCCGCCGGCACTACAACACCGTCAGCCAGGAACTGGAGGAGCAGGCCGCAGCCGACAAAGACGTGGTGTTGCCGAGCCGCAACCACGCTGTGGTGCTGGTGTCGAAGTTGCATCTGCCGACACTGCGTGCGCTGGCCTACGCGCGGGCCACCCGGCCCGACGTGCTGGAAGCCGTCACGGTCAGCGTCGACGACGCCGAAACCCGTGAGCTGGTGCGCAAATGGGAGGACAGTGATATCAGCGTGCCGCTCAAGGTGATCGCGTCGCCGTATCGCGAAGTCACCCGCCCGGTGTTGGATTACGTGAAACGGGCCAGCAAAGAGTCGGCCCGCACCGTGGTGACGGTGTTCATCCCGGAGTATGTGGTGGGCCACTGGTGGGAACAGCTGCTGCACAATCAAAGCGCGCTTCGGCTCAAAGGCCGGCTGCTGTTCATGCACGGGGTGATGGTGACTTCGGTTCCCTGGCAACTGAGTTCGTCGGAGCGGGTCAAGGCGCTGCAGCCGCACGCCGCGCCCGGCGACGCCCGACGGGGAATCTTCGATTGACCAACGCGGTGACCGAGACCCCTGACCTGACGTTGACGGTTGACGTTCCCGCCAACGGCGGCAGCTGCGTGGCACGCCACGAGGGCCGGGTGGTGTTCGTGCGCTACGCGCTGCCCGGTGAGCGGGTGCTGGCACGGGTCACCGCCGACCGCGGCTCTTATTGGCACGCCGAGGCTGTGGAGGTAATCGACCCGTCACCCGATCGGATAGCGTCACTGTGCCCGATCGCCGGAGTCCACGGCGCCGGCTGCTGCGATCTGGCGTTCGTCGACCCACCGGCGGCGCGCGCTCTCAAGGCGCAAGTGGTCACCAACCAGCTGGCGCGCCTGGGTGGTTACCGCTGGCACGGCGAGGCCGAAGTGCTTGGCGCGGCGGGTCCGACGGGTTGGCGAACGCGAGTGCGCCTCGATGTGGGCGCCGACGGGCGGGCCGGCTTTCACCGTTATCACAGCGACGACCTGGTCACCGACTTGCGTTGCGGGCAGTTGCCGGAGGCGATGGTCGACGGTTTGGCTTCGGCCGAGTGGCCGCCGGCCGCACAGCTGCACATCGCGGTCGACGACGACGGGCAGCGGCATGTGGTGCAAACGGTGAAACAGGGCCGCAGAACCGTGGCCGACGTAGTCGAGGGCAACTATCAGGCGGTCCAGCGGGCAGGCGGGCGCAGCTGGCGGATCCCGGTGACGGCGTTCTGGCAGGCTCACCGCGACGCGGCGCAGGTCTACAGCGCCATGGTGCGCGACTGGGCGCGGCCGGCCGCCGGGATGACAACCTGGGACCTCTACGGCGGCGCGGGACTGTTCGCCGCCGTGCTGGCCGAGGCGGTGGGGAAGTCGGGGCGGGTATTGAGCGTCGACACGGCTCGAGCGGCGTCGCGGGCTGCCCGGGCCGCATTGACGGATTTGCCGCAAGTGCAGGTGATCACCGATTCGGTGCGCCGCGCGCTGACGACGCAATCCGTCGCGGCGGATGTTGCGGTGCTTGATCCGCCGCGCTCAGGCGCCGGGCGTGAGGTCATCGACCTGTTGGCCGCCGCCGGAGTTCCGCGGCTGGTGCACATCGGTTGCGAGGCAGCGTCTTTCGCACGCGATATCGGCCTCTACCGTGAGCGCGGCTACATCGTCGAGAAGCTGCGGGTGTTCGACGCCTTCCCGCTGACTCATCACGTGGAGTGTGTGGCGCTGCTGACCCGCTAGGCGAACACACGTCAGACCAAGACGAAGTAGCGCACCCACAGGTACAGCGCGGTCAGCGCGAGCGACATCGCCGTGACCACCGCGCCCTTGCGGGTGAATTCCCAAAACGAAATGGGACTGTCTGCGCGCCTTGCGATTCCGAGGATGACGACGTTGGCGCTGGCCCCGACCGCGGTGAGGTTGCCGCCGAAGCCGGTGCCCAGCGCAAGCGCCCACCACAACACGTCCGGGTTGACCTGGCCGACCATGGACGGCACCAGTTCGCCGACGATCGGTGCCATCGTCGCGGCATACGGAACGTTGTTGATGACGCCGCCGAACACCAGCGACGCGGCCAGCACCAGCATCGTGGTCAGCAACGCGTTGCCGCCGGTGGCTGTAATGGCCGATCGCGCCAACGAGTTGACGACACCGGTCTTGACCAAAGCGCCGACCATGACGAACAGCCCGGCGAAGAACAGCAGCGTGTCCCACTCGACGCTGGACAGGTAATCCGAGCGTTCCAGCCCGGAAATCACGATCAGGATGCCGGCGCCCAACAGCGCCACGACCGACGGATCCATACGCAGGGCTGCGTGGGCCAGGAATCCGGCGAACACCAGGATCATCACCACCCCGCATTTGACCAGCAGGCTCCGATCGCGGATGGCTTCGCGTTCTTCCAGCGCCATGACGTCGGCGACGCGCTCCGGGTCGACTGCGAACGCGCCCCGGAACAGTCGGGGCAGCAGTGCGATGAACACGCCGATGACGATGACGACCAGCGGGCTCAGGTGGATCAGGAAGTCGTTGAACGACAGCCCTGCCCGGCTAGCGATGATGATGTTGGGCGGGTCGCCGACCAACGTCGCGTTGCCGCCGATGTTGGAGGCGAATGCCTCGGCCATCAAAAACGGCGCCGCGTTGATCTCCAGCCGGTCGCAGACCAACAAGGTCACCGGCGCGATCAGCAACACCGTGGTGACGTTGTCCAGGGTTGCCGACCCGAACGCGGTGACCAGCACCAGCAGAATCATGATGCGCAGCGGGGAGCCTCTTGCGCGTTTGGTGGCCCAGATCGCGACGTATTCGAAGACGCCGGTCTGGCGCAGCACGCTGACGATGATCATCATGCCCAGCAGCAAAAAGATGACGTCCCAGTCGATTCCGGTGGCGTGGGAGTAGAAGACGTCGTGGGACCTGATCACCGGCAAGGTGACCACGATCGCGGCGCCGGTCAGCGCCACCATTGTTCGGTTGAGGCGGTCGCGGGCGATCAAGACGTAGGCGATCACGAATACGGTGACCGCGACGGCGCTCATCGGCGCTCCGGTGAAATCAATGCTTCAGCGCCGCGGCCAACAGGCGCGACGCGGTGATCACCCCGAGCAGCGTGCCCTCTTTGACCACTGCGATCAACGGACTGCGCAGCCGCGCCATCAGAGTCGCCACCTCGATGATGGTGTCGTCGGCGTCGGCTGCCGGTATCTCCACCAAGTGCTCGGGCAGCACGTCGCGGACTTTCTTGCCGCCCAGCTTTTCCGCGGCCCGGTCAGCCATCGACTCGTTGAGCACGCCGGCCAGCGAGGGGTCATCTTGCACATAGCGGGGCAGGATGAACCGGACGACTTGGGAAGCCGGCAGCACCGCGTACGGCTTGCCGGACTGGTCGGTGACGACGATCCCAGGCAGCCGATGCTCGGCGAGCAGGCGGGCGGCATCGAGTGCCCCAGAGTCGATGCTCACGACTGGGAAATCTTCGGCGATCTCCTCTGCGCGCATACCGCGACGATACGTCGGTGAGCCCCTCGTGCCGCGTTTGGCTTGCCGCGATCTGCGCGGGCCTGCGTACACTGGCGAAATGCTTGAACGGATCCGCGGCCCAGCTGATCTGCAGCCCCTTTCGCAAGCTGAGCTCAAGGATCTGGCGCAGGAGATTCGGCAGTTTCTGATCCACAAAGTGGCTGCCACGGGAGGCCACCTAGGACCCAACCTCGGTGTCGTCGAGCTGACGCTGGCGCTGCACCGGGTGTTCGACTCCCCGCACGATCCGATCATCTTCGACACCGGCCACCAGGCGTACGTGCACAAGATGCTGACTGGGCGCTGCGCCGATTTCGAGACGCTGCGTAAGAAGGGTGGCCTGTCCGGGTATCCGAGCCGCGCGGAAAGCGAGCACGACTGGGTCGAGTCCAGCCACGCCAGCGCGGCGCTGTCCTACGCCGACGGGCTGGCCAAGGCGTTCGAGCTGACCGGTCACCGCAACCGGCACGTGGTGGCGGTGGTCGGCGACGGCGCGCTGACCGGCGGCATGTGCTGGGAGGCGCTGAACAACATCGCCGCGGCCCGCCGGCCGGTGGTGATCGTCGTCAACGACAACGGCCGCAGCTACGCACCCACCATCGGCGCTTTCGCCGACCGCCTGGCCGCGCTGCGGCTGCAGCCCGCCTATGAGCACCTGCTGGAGAAGGGCCGCGGCGCGGTGCGGGGCATGCCGGTCATCGGCGAACTGGTCTACCACCTCATGCACAGCGCCAAAGCCGGCATCAAAGACGCGTTGTCCCCGCAGCTGTTGTTCACCGACCTCGGGCTCAAATACGTCGGTCCGGTCGACGGCCACGACGAGCACGCCGTGGAGTCCGCGCTGCGCCACGCACGCGGCTTCGGCGGCCCGGTGATCGTGCACGTCGCCACCCGCAAAGGGATGGGCTATCCGCCGGCGGAGGCCGACGAGGCCGAGCAGATGCATTCCTGCGGCGTGATCGACCCGGCGACCGGGGCGGCCACCAAGGTGCCGGGGCCCGGCTGGACGGCAACCTTCGCCGACGCGCTGGTCGCCTACGGTGCCAAACGCCGCGACATCGTCGCGATCACCGCCGCTATGCCCGGGCCCACCGGGCTGACGGCGTTCGGGCGGCGGTTTCCGGACCGGTTGTTCGACGTCGGCATCGCCGAGCAGCATGCGCTGACCTCGGCGGCCGGTTTAGCGATGGGCGGGCTACACCCGGTGGTGGCGATCTACTCGACGTTCCTCAACCGGGCGTTCGACCAAATCATGATGGACGTGGCGCTGCACAAGCTGCCGGTCACCCTGGTGCTCGACCGGGCGGGCATCACCGGCCCCGACGGCGCCAGCCACAACGGCATGTGGGACCTGTCGATGCTGGCCATCGTGCCCGGCATGCGCGTCGCCGCCCCCCGAGACGCCACCCGCCTGCGTGAGGAACTCGGTGAAGCGCTCGACATCAACGACGGTCCGACCGCGATTCGGTTCCCCAGAGGTGATGTGGGCGAAGATATTCCGGCAATCGAGCGAAAGTCCGGGGTGGACGTCCTGGCGGTGCCGGCCGAGGGGCTGAGCCCCGACGTGTTACTGGTGGTGGTCGGAGCGTTCGCTCCGATGGCGCTGGCGGTGGCCAAGCGGCTGCGCAATCAGGGCATCGGCGTGACGGTGATCGACCCGCGCTGGGTGTTACCGGTGCCGGACGCGGTGCGTGACTTGGCGATCGGCCACAAGCTGGTTGTCGCGCTGGAAGACAACGGCGTGAACGGCGGTGTGGGCAGCGCTGTTTCGGCGGCATTGAGACGTGCCGAGATCGACATACCGTGTCGCGATGTGGGTCTACCGCAGCGGTTCTACGACCACGGTTCGCGAAGTGAGGTCTTCGCCGACGCGGGGTTGACCGAGCAAGACGTGGCCCGCCAAATCACCGGCTGGGTCGCAGCATTGGGCAACTCCGTCGCCGAAGCTCAGATCACCGAGCGCCTGGACTAATTGACGGCCTGCCCCAGCGCAGCGGCCAAAACCGGAACTACGAGCTCGCGCTGCCAGGGCCGGGCCTGCCCGGCGGTCAGAAACTCGTCGATCACCCGCTCCCCATTAGTTTCCCGGCCGCCGTCCCAGTCCCAGCACAGCCGTCGCACCAGGTCGGGGGAGACCAGGTTCTCGACCGGCACCGATACCCGCTGCGACAGCTCCGCCAACGCTGCGCGTGCCGCGTCCAACCGCACCGCGGCCTCCGGCCTGCGCTTGGCCCACCGAGCCGCGGGCGGCGGCCCGTTGGGTGGTTCCAGCTCCTCGGCAGGCTCCGGATGTTTCCGGGCCTCTTCCAGCGCTGCCAACCACGTCGCGGCGCTGCGGCGCTGCTTGGGCCCGCCGAACACCGGCAGCGCCAACAGATCCTGGACTGTCTTCGGGTCGGCGATGGCCGCGTCGACGATCGCCGAATCGGGCAGAATGCGGCCGGGCGCGATGTCGCGGCGCTGCGCGATGCGGTCGCGCGCGGTCCACAACTCGCGCACCGCGGCCAGGCCGCGCCGGTCGCGCACCCGGTGGATGCCAGACGTGCGTTGCCAGTAGTCGCGCCGAGTGGTCGGCGCCGCCAACGCCGCTGAAGTCCGCAAGTACTCGAATTCCTCTGCAGCCCAACGTGCTTTGCCTTGCTCGGCCAGCGCCGCCGCGACGGCTTCCCGCAATTCGACGAGCAGCTCGACGTCGAGCGCGGCATAGTTCAACCATGCCGGCGGCAGCGGCCGCTTCGACCAGTCGGCCGCGCCGTGTCCCTTCGCCAAGCCCAGCCCGAGCAGTCGCTGCACCATGGCCGCCAGGTTGACCCGGTCGAAGCCGGCCAGCCGCCCGGCCAGCTCGGTGTCATACAGCGCCGGCGGACTCATGCCGACTTCGGCCAGACACGGCAAATCCTGATCGGCGGCGTGCAATATCCATTCGTCCTCGGCCAGCACTTGCGCGACGGGCCGCAGCGCGGTCAGCGGGTCGGCTCCGTGGCTGACTGGATCGATGAGCACCGTGCCGGCACCGGCACGCCGGATCTGGATCAGATAGGCCCTGTTGGAGTAGCGGAAACCCGAGGCCCGCTCGGCATCGACCGCGAACGGCCCGCGACCGCTGGCTAACTGGTCGGCGGCCGCGGCGATCTGCCCGACCGTCACCGAGAGATCCGGTACTCCGTCGGCCGGGTGCAGCACTGGCGTGGACTCGGCCTCGATGCGGGGCTGATCGGTTGCCGCTTCGGACATGTCAGGCGCGGGAACGCGAGCCCAGGTCGGTCACCCCTACCGGCGGTAGTCCCGCGGCGTGCTCGAGCACCTCACAGAACGCCTCCACATGGGTGCCGATTTCGGGGGTGGTCGCCGTCCACGACGCCCGCAGCTCCAGTTGGTGGGCGCGCGGCGGTCCGGAGATGTCGCCGTAGCGCACCGAGGTGGTGGCGGTGACGGTACCGCCGAGTGCGGTGACGTGGTCGGCGCGGGTGTCCAGCGCATCGACCAGCCAACTCCACGCAACTTCGGGTAGCAGCGGGTCGACTGCCTCGCTGGCGTCCAAGTCGGCCTGGATGTAGGCGACCAGCCGCATGGTGCCGTCCCATGCGTCGGATCCGTCGGGGTCATACAGCAGGATCAACCGCCCGAAGGCTTCTCCTCTTTCCAAGCCTTCCGATCGCTCCGCGACGACGTCGAGCTCGGGGTGCTTGACCTCGGCGCCCAGCGCGTAGCTGAACGGGGCGAGGCGCTGCGGTGGCCGGATGGGGCCGAGCTCGATTTCAGCGCGTACGGTGGCAGCGTTCATCGCGGCCACCGCCTCGCGGAACGCGACCGGTTCGAGGGAGGTCACGTCTTTTGACGCTAGACCTATCCACCGACACGCGGGAACAGGCTCGCCGGTCGGGCCCGCGACGCGGAAGAGCAAAGCCGTCATCGCGGCCTACGGCTGAAGCTGGCGGGCCTCGGGATCGGCGCTAAAGCGCGGTGCGCGCTTCTCGCGGTTGGCGGCCAGCCCTTCTTGCACGTCGGGGCCGCTGAAACCGATGAATTCCAGGCCCAGGGCCGTTTCGAAGGCGGGCGCGAACATGCGGTACCAGTGGTTGAGGGAGTGTTTGGTCCACCGGATCGCGGTTTGCGCTCCGCGCGCGAGATCTTCGGCGATCCAGGTTGCGGTGGACAGCACCTCGTCGTCGTCGACACAGGTGGACACCAGCCCGATGCGCTCGGCTTCCTCACCGGTGAGCGGCTGGCAGGTCAGCAGGTAGTACTTGGCCTTGGCCATGCCGACCAGCAGCGGCCAGCAGATCGCGGCGTGATCGCCGGCGGCCACCCCGAGCTTGGTGTGCCCGTCGATGATCTTGGCGCTGCGCCCGGCCACCGAAATGTCGGCCAGCAAGGCCACCACCAGGCCGGCGCCGACCGCCGGCCCGTGAATCGCCGAAACCACCGGCTTGTCGAAGTTGACCATGTTGAGCACCAGATCGCGGGCCTCGCGCATGATGCGGATCCGGTCGGCGAAATCCCCCATGGTCTCTTCGATCAAGTCGAAGCTGCCGCCGGAGGAGAACGCTTTGCCTTCGCCACGCACGAGCACCGCGCGGACCTCGGGGTCACGCTCGATCTCGGGCCAGATGTCGGCGAGGTCCCGGTGCATCTGCGGCCCAACCGAATTGAGCCCCGGTGCGTCGAGAATCACATGCAATACACCGTCGGTGCCCGGTTCGATACGTAGACTTGGGAACTCGTCGTACCTGACGGGGGGATGGCTGACTGGCATACCGACGAGGTTACGCACGCATCGAGCTGGCCCTTGCCCCACCCTTCGAGTCGACGTCGCCGCGGATGATTCGTTCGGCCAGCCGCGAAGCGAGCGCCATGATCGTCAACGCAGGGTTGGCGCTGCCCTGCGTCGGACACACCGAACCGTCGGCGAGGAAAAGGTTCGGCACCGCCCAGGTCCGCTGGTTGGAGTCCACGACGCTGCTGTCCGGGTCGCTGCCCATCCGCGCGCCGCCGATGAGGTGGGCGAAACGCTGAATGGTCAGCACGTCTTGCGCATCGGCCGCGTGCAGGATATTCGTGATCACCTTGGCGGAGTACTCCATGTTGGCCTTGTCGTTCTCGCACAGCGAGTAGTCGAACCGCGCGACCGGCAGGCCGTATTGGTCCTTGTCGTCGGCGAGCGTGACCCGGTTTTCTGCTAGCGGGAGCAGCTCGTTGAGCACCCCGACGGTGGCCCAGTGGTTGTAGTCGCGCATGTATTCCCGCAGCGCCGGTCCCCAATGGCCGTCGGCCAGCACGTGCTCGGCCCAGGCAATCGGCAGCGGTGACACGGTCTGGATCGAGAAGCCGCGAGCGAAACCGCGATCGGGATCGGTTTCATAGAACTCCTCCGAGGACACCTCCGGCGGCGGCGCCTTGTACATCCGTATCTCGTCGGGCCAGCGGCCCGCCGTTTGGGTGGCGCCCTGCACCATCACGTAGCGGCCAACTTGGTCGTTGTTGTTGCACAAGCCGTTCGGGAACCGGGGACTCTGCGAATTGAGCAGCAACCGCGGGGTCTCGATCGAATAGCCTGCCACCGCTACGACTTTGGTGCGCTGACGCCGCTCTTGCTGGCTGTCTTCGGCAAAATACGTTACGCCGCTGGCGTGTCCGTGCTCGTCTAACTCGATGCGGGCCGCCATGCAGTTCGCGCGAACCTCGACCCCGTGGGCCAGCGCGTCGGGCAGGTGGGTGACGAACGGGCTGGCCTTGGCGTTGACCTTGCAGCCCTGCAGACAGTAGCCGCGGTAGATGCAATGTGGCCGGTTGCCGAAGGTGCCGTTGACGATGCCGACCGGGCCCACCCGCATGTCGATGCCGAGCTTGATCGAGCCTTCCCACAGTTTCATCGCAGCCGCTGACACCGGATGCGGCGAGGCGGGGTAGCGGTGTGGGTATCCCCACGGCCAGTCCTGGCCGGCCACCGGGAGCTCGAGTTCCAGACGCTCGTAATGCGGCAGCAGTTCGGCGTAGCTGATCGGCCAGTCCGCCCCGACCCGGTCACGGCTGAAGGTCTCGAAATCGCTGGGGTGGAACCGGGGGGTGTAGCCGGCGTAGTGCACCATCGACCCGCCCACCC
>NZ_CAXUCH010000104.1:0-3114 GCF_964249325.1 uncultured Mycobacterium sp.
ACCGACTACTGTCAGACCCGTCCACATTCGCTGCAGCCACCGCTTGAATCCAACGGCGAGATCGCAGCCGTAGGTTCTGTCTCGCGACGCCGCGCGCTTACCTCGCGCTGGAGCTGGATGCTCGCTCGGTTGCGCCCGCGCCACGCGCGCGCTTACCTCGCTCGGCGAGCCAGCCGTTCCGAGTCGGAAATCAGCACGCTCTTGCCCTCCAGGCGAATCCAGCCCCGGTGAGCGAAATCTGCCAGCGCCTTGTTCACTGTCTCGCGTGAAGCGCCCACCAGCTGGGCGATCTCCTCCTGCGTTAGGTCGTGGGTGACCCGCATCGCCCCGCCCTCTTGGGTGCCGAACCGCTGGGCCAGCTGCAGCAGTTGCTTGGCGACGCGGCCCGGCACGTCGGTGAAGATGAGGTCGGCCAGGTTGTTGTTGGTGCGGCGCAGCCGTCGGGCCAGCACCCGCAGCAGCTGCTCGGCGATCTCGGGACGATCGGCAATCCAGGACCGCAGCGCGTCGCGGTCCATCGACACCGCCCGCACCTCGGTAATGGTGGTCGCGCTGGAAGTCCGCGGCCCAGGGTCGAAGATCGACAATTCGCCGAACATGTCCGACGGGCCCATGATCGTCAGCAGATTCTCCCGGCCGTCCGGTGAGCGCCGGCCGATTTTCACCTTTCCGGAAATAATGATGTAGAGCCGATCGCCGGGCTCCCCTTCCGCGAAAATCGTGTGTCCGCGGGGGAAGTCGACGGGCTGCAGTTGTTTAGTCAGCGCGGCGACGGCGCTGGGTTCGACCCCCTGGAAGATTCCGGCCCTCGCCAGGATCTCGTCCACGTTGCCCCTTAAGCTCTTTTCAATGTCATTGGCGTTCTTTGGCACAGATCGAATACCCGGCTTCGCCTCGCGCCGCTAACGGCCCGCATTGTCGCCAGGCTGGCCAACCCCTAACCGGTTAATCAGTTGAGTCTAAAGGTAGGCCATTTGTTCGACGTGCCAACGCTACACAGGATTGGCATGCCGAGTCGGGCTAAATTGCGGATTCGCTCGCGAATGCCGATGCCGGCGCGTGGGCAGGCCCGGTTCCTCAGCGATGGCGAACGCTGCCCGGTAGAAGGGATCGGCGTAGTGCTTGTTTCGGCTGACTGATGCAACCGGCGGGTCGGTGATGCGATCGCCGCGGCGACGGTGCATGTGGTTCAAAGCCTCCGGCATGCCCTCTCGGGCCAAAGTGCTCACGTCGTCGGCCTCGGCCTGCTCGAGAAATTCGGCGACATCCTTCGCGGTCACGCTGTCGTTGGCCAAGCGCGCTTCGAGCCGGCCCAGCCCGAACGTCGCCAGCATCATCAACGCCGGGACGAAGGCCACGAGCAACCACGACACAAGGTGCAAGTAAACACGGCGAATATCTCAGCGAGATTACAAATCAGTACTCTGTCGAAGGTGACTGCGGGTAAGACTTCTCGGCGCTCCGCGCCAGCAGCCGCCATGCCGGACGGCGCCTCCGACCGGCGCTGGACCTCGGAGAGCCGCACCGCGTTGGTGCGGCGGGCTCGCCGGATGAATCGCAAACTGGCAGAAGCATTTCCGCACGTGTACTGCGAATTGGATTTCACCACACCGCTTGAGCTGACGGTGGCCACGATCTTGTCCGCGCAGAGCACCGACAAGCGGGTGAACCTGACGACGCCGGCGCTGTTCGCCAAATACCGAACCGCGCTGGATTACGCGCAGGCAGATCGCGAAGAATTAGAAAACCTCATTCGCCCCACTGGTTTCTACCGCAACAAGGCGTCCTCGCTGATCCGCCTCGGACAAGAGCTGGTCGAGCGGTTCGACGGCGAGGTTCCGGCCACAATGGAGGAGCTGGTATCGCTGCCGGGCATCGGTCGCAAAACCGCCAACGTGATCCTGGGCAACGCGTTCGGCGTCCCTGGGATCACGGTCGACACCCACTTCCTGCGGCTGGTGCGCCGGTGGCGCTGGACCCCGGAGACAGACCCGGTCAAGGTGGAGCACGCCGTCGGCGCGCTCATCGAACGCAGCGAGTGGACCGACCTGAGTCACCGGGTGATCTTTCACGGCCGCCGGGTGTGCCACGCCCGCAAACCGGCGTGCGGAGTGTGCGTGCTGGCCAAGGACTGTCCATCGTATGGGACCGGCCCCACCGAGCCGCCGGTGGCGGCCGCGCTGGTGCAAGGCCCCGAAAAAGAGCATCTCTTGGCGCTCGCCGGCCTGTAGACCCGGCAGATGAGCACGCTTGCCGACCGGAGCACCCGCTGGACCATCGCGATCCTGGTAGTGGTGGCAGCGCTGATCGCAGCGCTGGTGGTCGAATTACGGCACAACTCCTCACCGGCTTCCCCGTCGGGACCGCCAAGCGCCGGGCGCGAACACCGTGACGCCGACACCCCCGCAGCGCTGGCCGGGCCTCGGCGGCGCGCCGCTCTGCCGCCCTGCCCTACCGGCACCGGCGATCCCGGGCCGGTCGCGTTGCACGGGGTGGTGGTGGAATGCGCGGCGGACGGCTCCACCGTCGATGCCGCGCGAGCGCTGAACGGGCGCCGGGTCGTGCTGAACCTGTGGGCGTACTGGTGCGGTCCGTGCACCACCGAATTACCCGCGATGGCCGAGTACCAACGCCGCGTCGGGTCGGCTGTAACGGTGGTGACGGTGCATCAGGACGAGAACGAGACGGCCGCGTTGCTGCGGTTGGCCGAGCTGGGTGTGCGGCTGCCGACTTTCCAGGACGGCCGCCGCCGGGCCGCTGCGGCGCTACGAGTGCCGAACGTGATGCCCGCGACGGTGGTATTGCGCCCGGACGGTAGCGTTGCGCAGACGCTGCCGCGAGCTTTCTCCAGTGCAGACGAGATCGCAGCGGCAGTCGGCCATTAGACACAGAGGGAGGCGCCGGTGAGCGCAGCGGTTTCGCTGACGCCTGACGTCGGCCCGGCCTGGCTGCGCCCGCTAGTCGAGAACATCGGTCACGTTCCCGCCGCGGCTCGGCGTCGGCTGCCGGCCGACGTGCTCGCGATGGTGACTGCCGCCAAGGCGACGGCGAAGCTGCGCGGCGACGGCCGTGACGCGGCGGTGCTGGTGCTGTTCTCCGGGCCGGAGTCCGGAC
>NZ_CAXUCH010000104.1:3124-14376 GCF_964249325.1 uncultured Mycobacterium sp.
GTGCGCGCTTCGACGTTGCGTCACCACGCGGGCCAGGCCGCATTTCCCGGCGGCGCATCCGATCCCGACGACGACGGGCCGGTGGCGACCGCCCTGCGGGAAGCCCGCGAAGAGACCGGTATCGACACCAGCCGGCTTCATCCGCTGGCGACGATGGAGCGAACGTTCATCGCGCCGTCGGGTTTCCACGTCGTCCCCGTGCTGGCCTACTCACCCGACCCGGGACCGGTCGCCGTTGTGAACGAGGCCGAAACCGCGGTTGTGGCAAGGGTTCCGGTGCGGGCCTTCATCAACCCGGCCAATCGGCTGATGGTGTATCGCAGCACCTTCAGCCGCCGCTTAGCCGGTCCGGCGTTCCTGTTGAACGAAATGCTGGTGTGGGGATTCACTGGCCAAGTGATTTCGGCGATGCTCGATGTGGCCGGCTGGGCGCAACCGTGGGACACCACCAATGTGCGGGAGCTGGACGAGGCGATGGCACTGGTCGGCGGTGAAGACGGGGCGCCGCGATGAACTCGATGACGCCGTCACAGTGGCTGGATATCGCCGTGCTGGCGGTCGCCTTCATCGCCGCGGTCTCGGGCTGGCGCTCGGGCGCGTTGGGCTCGCTGCTGTCGTTCGTCGGTGTGATGCTGGGGGCGGTCGCCGGTGTGCTGCTGGCCCCGCACATAGTCACGCATATCAGCGCCCCGCGGGCCAAGCTGTTCGCCGCGCTGTTTTTGATCCTGGCCCTGGTCGTGGTCGGCGAGGTGGCCGGTGTGGTGCTGGGCCGCGCGGTGCGCGGCGCGATCCGCAGCCGAACGATCCGGTTCTTCGATTCCGTCGTGGGAGTGGCCCTACAGCTGGTGGTGGTGCTGGTCGCGGCCTGGCTGCTGGCCACACCGCTGACCCAGTCGAAGGACCAGCCGGCCCTGGCCGCCGCCGTCCGCGGTTCGCGGGTGCTGGCTCAGGTCAACCAGGTCGCCCCCAACTGGCTCAAGACGGTGCCCAAGCGAATGTCGTCGCTGCTGAACACCTCCGGGCTGCCCGCGGTGCTGGAACCGTTCAGCCGCACCCCGGTCGTCGCGGTCGCGACCCCGGACGCCGCACTGGCCAACAACCCGGTGGTCGCGGCCACTCAACCAAGTGTGGTCAAGGTGCGTGCCATCGCCCCAAGCTGCCAGAAAGTGTTGGAGGGCAGCGGATTTGTGCTTTCTCCGCAGCGAGTGATGACTAACGCGCACGTGGTGGCCGGCGCTAATAATGTCACCGTCGCCGCCAACGGCACTCCCTATGACGCCACCGTGGTGTCCTACGACCCGTCGGTCGACATCGCCATCCTCGCCGTGCCCAACTTGGCGGCCGGGCCACTGGCGTTCGCCGACACCGCGGCGAAAACCGGTACCGACGCAGTTGTGACGGGTTATCCCGGCGGCGGTGACTTCGTGGCAACCCCGGCCAGGATTCGGGAGATCATCGAGCTCAGCGGTCCCGACATCTACCGCAACGCAACAGTCACTCGCGAGGTGTACACGATCAGAGCCACTGTGGAACAAGGGAATTCGGGTGGACCGCTGATCGACCTCAACGGCAACGTGCTCGGCGTCGTTTTCGGCGCCGCTGTCGACGACCCTGACACTGGTTTTGTGTTGACGGCCAAAGAGGTGGCTGGTCAACTGGCCAGGATCGGCGACACCCAGGCGGTCGGCACGGGGGCCTGCGTCACCTGATCCGGGGTCCGTGCACGTGCTCGAGAAACCGCATCAGATGCCGGTTGACTTCGTCCGGCGCCTCTTCATGGCCGAAATGCCCTACGCTGCCGACGGATACGTAACGGCCATGCTGCGCATAGCGCTGTGTGCGTTCCACCGGGTCGGCCAGCACGTAGGGATCGGCGTCGCCGCGCAAGTGCAAGATGGGGATGCCGGCCGGTCGTTTCATCGACCTCATGAACCGCCTGCCCTCGTCGCGCAGCTGGCTGCGCACGGCCCAACGCTGGTATTCCAGTGCCGAGTGCGCGGCCGACGGAATCTGGATCGCCAGCCGCAGATGGCTGATCGTTTCGGAGAAGTCTTCGGAGGCAAGCCATTTCGCGCAGGCGCGGCTGCGCACCAGCCGTTCCACTTCCTCGGCGCTGTGTCGGGTCAGCGCACGCTCCGGCCAGATCGGCACCTGGTAGCGCAGCAGCGTCGGCAGCAGCGCGCGAGCCTGATCTCGGTGGGTCAGCGCCGACCTTCGCAGTGCCGCGGGATGCGGTGAGCTGACCACCGCGATGGCGCGCACCAGCCTCGGATGCAGCACCGAGGTCGCCCAGCAGACCAGCCCGCCGTCAGCGTGACCGACGAGCGTCGCCGAGGAATGCCCGAGGGCGCGGATCAGTCCCGCGGTGTCGCCGGCGAGCGTCCAACCGTCATAGCCGCGAGGCGGCTTGTCGCTGCCACCGTAGCCGCGCAGGTCGACCGCGACGATGCGAGCTCCGCTCAGCCCACGCAGCTGATGACGCCAGGACCACCAGAACGAGGCGAAACCATGCAGCAGGATGACCAGTGGCCGCGCTGACGGCGGCGTGGTCGCGTCACCTGCGGTTGCCTCGACAACATGGAACCGGATGCCGTTGGCGTGCACGTCCAGATGGCGCCATGGCCCGTCGATACGGGTTACCGACGGATCCGGTGGCGCCATCTACCAACCCGAGGGGTCAGCGGGCATGCCGCCGTGGGGCGGATTCAGTGCCCGGTGTTCGGCTTTGTCGTGGCCGGGCGTGAAAGCGGTGCGCGTTTCTTTGACCGATTCGATTGTCTGCCGCGGTCCGCGAATGCGGCGGACCTTCAGGTAACCGCACAGCGCGAGCACTGCGGTGACAAGGACCATGATCCCGAACACGATTAGGTACGAAACCCACCGCCACAGCCAGGTGTTGAGCAGCTCAGCGACAAAGAAGAAGAAAAAGAAGGTCGAGTAAAACAGCACCACCAGCGCCGAGATAAAGAAGACGCTACCGGTGAGGCCTTTTTTGACGTCGCGGGTGATCTCGGCCCGAGCCAGCGCGACCTCAGCGCGAACCAGCGTGGATACCTGGGTTGTCGCCTCTTTGACCAGGTTGCCGATCGACGGCTCGCCGGCTGCGGCGTGTGGATCCGTCAAGGGAATCGTGGTCAACGTGCTCGGCACCCCACCCTTGCGCTGACCATCGGTCCCGGAGTTCTTACGGTCGCCCTTGCTCACACGCGGTCCTCCCGGTTCGCTGCTGTCGCGGTTCATGTTGCCATGCGGTGCGATATCAGACGAGCCCAGTCGAACAGCGCATGAGAACCCGCAGACGGCACGGTGCGCATGGTGGTCACGCTAGACTGGCGCAGCGTTCGGGATTCGGGCCCGGACTCATCGACGGGAGTGTTGCTTTGCAGAGCGCGCACCGCCGTGTCATGGCGGCGATGGTGGCCATGGTCGTGCTAATGGTGGCCGGCCCGGCCGCGACTAGCAAGGCTGCAGACGAGAAGGTTCCGCTCGGCGGGGGCGCGGGCATCGTCGTCAACGGCGACTCAACGTGCACCCTGACCAGCATCGGTACCGACAACACCGGCGCTTTGACCGGTTTCAGCTCCGCGCACTGCGGGGGGCCCGGCGCCGTGGTCGCCGCGGAGGCGGCCCAAGATCGCGGCACGGTGGGCACCATGGTGGCCGGCAACGACAGCCTCGACTACGCGGTCATCCGGTTCGACCCGGCGAAGGTGACGCCGGTGGCGAACTTCAATAACTTTGCGATCAACGGCATCGGACCCGATCCGGCCGTTGGCCAGGTGGTCTGCAAAGACGGTCGCACCACGGGCGAGTCGTGCGGTGTCACGTTCGGTCCGGGCCAAGATCCCGGCACCCTCGTGGCCCAGTTATGCGGTCAGCCCGGCGACTCAGGGGGACCGGTAACAGCCAACGGCGCGCTGGTCGGGATGATCCACGGTGCTTTCAGCGAAAACTTGCCCGGCTGCATCACCAAATACATTCCGCTGCACACCCCGGCTGTCGTGGTATCGATCAACGCGGTGCTGGCCGATCTTGCCGCCAAGGGCCGGCCCGGCGCCGGGTTCGTCCCAGTCGGGACGCCTTCTGCCACTTAACCCGGCTCGGCGGGCTACTCAGCCGAGCTCGGCGGTCTACTTGGCGGCGCGGATCGCGTCGAACACGCCCGGGTCGAGCAGCGTCGAGGTGTCACCGAGCTCGCGGTTTTCCGCGATGTCGCGCAGCAATCGGCGCATGATCTTGCCGCTGCGGGTCTTCGGCAGCTCGGGCACCACGTGAATTTCGCGCGGCCGCGCGATCGGCGAGATCTCGCGGGCCACCTGGGAGCGCAGTTCGTCGATGATCTCTTCGCCCACCTCCTCGGGTTGGTCGGCCTGCAAGACCACGAACGCGCAGATGGCCTGGCCGGTGGTGTCGTCGGTGGCGCCGACCACCGCGGCCTCGGCCACACCCGAGTGGCCGACCAGCGCCGACTCCACCTCGGCGGTGGAGATCCGGTGCCCGGACACGTTCATCACGTCGTCGATGCGGCCCACCACCCAGATGGCACCGTCGGCGTCGTAGCGGGCGCTGTCGCCGGCGAAATACCAGCCTTGCTCGGCGAACCGGGACCAGTAGGTTTCGCGGTAGCGGTCCGGGTCGCCCCAGATGCCGCGCAGCATGGCCGGCCAGGGCTGATCCACCACCAGGTAGCCGGTGACATGCTCACCCTCGTCGGGCCCGGGGTCGAGTTGCTTGCCCTGATCGTCGACGATCTTGGCCGAAATCCCGGGCAGCGGCCGCATCGCCGAACCCGGTTTGGCCGCAGCCACTCCCGGCAGCGGTGAAATCATCGCCGCCCCGGTCTCGGTCTGCCACCAGGTGTCCACCACGGGGGTTCGACCGCCGCCCATGACGTTGCGATACCAGCGCCAGGCCTCCGGGTTGATCGGTTCGCCGACCGACCCGAGCAGCCGCAGGCTGGACAGGTCGTGGGCGTCGGGAATCTCGCGGCCCCACTTCATGAAGGTGCGGATCAGCGTCGGCGCGGCGTAATAGATTGTGACGCCGTACTTCTCGATGATCTCGAAATGCCGGTGCTGGTTGGGGGTATCGGGAGTGCCCTCGTAAATGACTTGCGAGACAGCGTTGGACAGCGGACCGTAGACGCTGTACGTGTGCCCGGTAACCCAGCCGATATCGGCGGTGCACCAGAACACGTCCGTCTCCGGTTTGATGTCGAAGACGGCGTAGTGCGTGTACGAGCTCTGGGTGAGAAACCCGCCGCTGGTGTGCATGATGCCCTTGGGCTTACCGGTGGTGCCCGACGTGTACAGCAAAAACAGCGGCTGCTCGGCGTCGAACGGATGCGGGGTGTGCTCGGCTGCCGCGGCGTCGACGACGTCGTGCCACCACAGGTCGCGGGCCTCGGTCCACGGAACGTCGATGCCGGTGCGTCGCACCACCAACACGTGCTCGATGGGGCTGTCCGGCTGACCAACCGCTTCGTCAGCGGATTCTTTCAGCGGTGTCGGTTTGCCGCGGCGGAACTGGCCGTCGGCGGTGACCAGCAGCTTGGCTTCGGCATCGGCGATCCGCGCCTGCAACGCCTTCGCGGTAAATCCTGCGAACACGACGCTGTGCATCATGCCCAGCCGCGCACAGGCCAACATCGCCACGATCGCCTCGGGAATCATCGGCATGTAGATCGCGACCCGGTCACCGGCCACCAGGCCGAGGTCGGTGAGCGCATTGGCCGCTTTGCCCACCTCGGTGAGCAAGTCGGAATAGGTCAGGGTGCGGCTGTCGTCGACCGGCTCGCCTTCCCAATGGATCGCGACGCGGTCGCCGTGACCGGCCTCGACGTGGCGGTCGACGCAGTTGTAGGCGACGTTGAGCTTGCCGCCGACGAACCACTTGGCGAATGGGGCCTGCGACCAGTCCAGCACTTGCTCGAACGGGGTCGCCCAGGACAGGCGATTGGCTTGCTTGGCCCAAAACGCCAGTCGGTCTTCCTCGGCTTCGCGGTAGACGTCGTCGGTTACGTTGGCCTGCTCGGCGAAGTCCTCCGGCGGCGGATACGACGAGGTTGACGGGGCGTGCGTCTCGGTCACGTTTCGAGCCTAATCGGGTCGAGGGTTCTAGGGTCGGCCTCATGGCGCATCCGATCCGCGTGGCAGCGGTCATCGCTGCCGGGCTGCTGGTGGCGGTACTCACCGGCTGCAGCGGCGGCGGCGTCAGCCCTGACGTGGTCGTCGTCAACGGCGGAGAACCGCAGAACCCGCTGATTCCGACCAACACCAACGACAGCAACGGCGGCCGCATCCTGGATCGGCTGTTCGCCGGTCTGATGTCCTATGACGCCGAAGGCAAACCGTCGCTGGAGGTCGCGCAGTCGATCGAGACCACCGACAACGTCAACTACCGGATCGTCCTCAAACCCGGGTGGGCCTTCAGCGACGGATCATCGGTGACCGCGCATTCGTTCGTCGACGCCTGGAACTACGGCGCGCTGGTGACCAATGCCCAACTGCAACAGAGCTTCTTCAGCCCGATCACCGGCTTCGACGAGCTGGCCGCGCCGAATCCGACCGCGACCACCATGGCCGGGCTCAAGGTGGTCAACGACCACGAGTTCACGGTGCGGCTCAAGGCGCCAGCCATCGATTTCAAACTCCGACTTGGGTTTTCACCGTTCTACCCGCTGCCGGCTGGGGCGTTCAAGGACATGGCCGCGTTCGGGCAGCACCCGATCGGCAATGGCCCGTACCAGCTGGCCGCGGGCGATTCCTGGCAGCACAACGTGAAAGTCGACCTGGTGCCCAATCCCGGCTACCACGGCAACCGCGCACCGCAGAACAAGGGCCTGCGTTTCACGTTCTACGCCAACCTCGACACCGCCTACGCCGATCTGCTTTCGGCCAACCTCGATGTGCTGGACACGATTCCGACCAGCGTGCTGCCGGTCTACCGCAAAGACCTCGGCGACCGCGCCGTCACCGGTCCCGCGGCGGTCAACCAGACACTCGACACGCCGCTGCGGCTGCCGCACTTCGGTGGGGAAGAAGGCCGGCTGCGCCGGCTCGCCTTGTCGTCGGCGATCAACCGTGCCCAGATCTGCCGGCAGATCTTCGCCGGATCCCGAGCGCCGGCCCGCGAGTTCACCGCTAGCTCACTGCCCGGATACGACCCGAACATCGAAGGCAGCGACGCGCTAGATTTCAGCCCCGACCGAGCGCGGCGACTCTGGGCGCAGGCCGACGCTATCTCGAAATGGAGCGGCCGCTACGCGATCGCCTACAACGCCGACGGTAGCCACCAGGAATGGGTTGACGCGGTGGCCAACAGCATCAAAAACAACTTGGGCATTGACGCGGTCGGTGCGCCGCAGCCCACGTTCGCCGGGTTTCGCACCCAGATCACCGGCCGCAGCATCACCACCGCGTTTCGCGCCGGCTGGCAGGGCGACTACCCGTCGATGCTGCAATTCCTTGCGCCGCTGTTCGTCACCAGGGCCAGCGCCAACGACGTCGGCTACTCCAACCCGGACTTCGACGCGGCGCTGGCCAAAGCCGAGGCCGCGCCCAGTCTGCCGGAATCTTATGCGCTTAGCAACCAGGCTCAGCGAATCCTCTTGCACGACATGCCCGTTGTGCCACTGTGGTACACCATCAACGCGGCCGGGCACTCGCCCGCGGTGAGCAACGTGAACCTCACTTGGAACGGACTGCCCGACTACGAACACATCCTCAAGACCTGACATGGGCGCCTATATCGTTCGCCGCATCGCGGTGATGGTCCCCGTTTTCCTCGGCGCCACCCTGCTCATCTACGGCATGGTTTTCCTGCTGCCCGGCGATCCGGTAGCCGCGCTGGGAGGGGACCGGCCGCTGAGTCCCGCGGTGGCGGCACAGCTGCGCGCCCAATACCACCTCGACGACCCGTTCTGGCTGCAGTACGTGCACTACCTCGGCGGCATCCTGCGCGGCGACTTCGGGCGCGCCTACTCCGGATTGCCCGTCAGTGTTGTTTTGGCCCAAGCGTTTCCAGTAACGATTCGGTTGGCGTGGATCGCGCTGGCGGTCGAGGCGATCCTCGGCATCGGGTTCGGCGTGATCGCAGGTTTACGTCAGGGCGGCATCTTCGACGCCGGGGTGCTGATCGCCAGCCTGGTCATCATCGCGGTCCCGATCTTCGTGCTGGGCTTCTTGGCGCAGTTCCTATTCGGTGTCCGGTTCGGGATCGCTCCGGTCACGGTGGGGGATCAGGCAACGTTCACGCGGCTGCTGATGCCGGGCATCGTGCTGGGCTCGGTGTCGTTTGCCTACGTGGTGCGGTTGACAAGATCGGCGGTGGCCGCCAATGCCTATGCCGACTATGTGCGCACCGCGACGGCCAAGGGGCTCTCCCGACCCCGGGTCGTCGCCGTGCACATTCTGCGCAACTCGCTGATTCCGGTGGTGACGTTTCTCGGCGCGGATCTCGGGGCGCTGATGGGCGGGGCGATGGTGACCGAGGGCATTTTCAACATCCACGGCGTCGGCGGTGTGCTCTATCAGGCGGTCACCCGCCAGGAGGCGCCGACCGTGGTGTCGATCGTGACGGTGCTCGTCGTCGTCTACCTCATCACCAATCTGTGGGTGGATCTGCTCTACGCGGCACTGGACCCCAGGATCCGCTATGGCTGAACGGGTTGCAAGCCATGGCTTTTGGCGCGACACCTGGCAAGGTCTGCGCCGACGTCCGAAGTTCCTCGTCGCCGCAGCGCTGATCGTTCTCATCGCGGTGGCGGCGGCGTTCCCGTGGCTGTTCACCGGCATCGATCCCACGTACGCCGACCCCGACCAGAGCCTGCTGAACCCGTCGGCGGCGCACTGGTTCGGCACCGACCTGCAAGGCCACGACATCTACGCCCGCACCGTCTACGGAGCGCGTGCATCGATCACCGTCGGCCTGGGCGCCACCCTCGCGGTATTCGTCGTCGGCGGCGCGCTGGGCGCGCTGGCCGGTTTCTACGGCGGCTGGCTCGACGCCGCGGTGTCCCGGGTCGCCGATGTCTTTTTCGGGATACCGCTGCTGCTGGCCGCCATCGTGCTCATGCAGGTCATGCACCACCGCACGGTGTGGACGGTGATCGCGATCCTGGCATTGTTCGGCTGGCCGCAGATCGCGCGCATCGCTCGCAGCGCGGTCATCCAGGTGCGAGCCAGCGACTATGTGCTGGCCGCTGAGGCGATGGGGCTCAGCAGGTTTCGGATCTTGGTGCGCCACGCGCTGCCCAACGCCATCGGTCCGGTGATCGCGGTCGCAACCATCGCGCTGGGGGTTTTCATCGTGACCGAAGCGACGTTGTCTTACCTCGGTGTGGGGCTGCCGCCGTCGGTGGTGTCCTGGGGCGGCGACATCAACGTCGCGCAGGTCCGGCTGCGGGCCGGCTCACCGATCTTGTTCTATCCCGCCGGCGCACTGGCGCTCACCGTGCTGGCCTTCATGGCGATGGGTGACGCGCTGCGCGACGCCTTGGATCCGCGGTCATGACCGGCCGCGAATCGCCGCTGCTGGCAGTCGAGGACCTGGAAGTCAGGTTCGGCGACGACGATGCCGTGGTTCGGGGCGTGGAGTTAGCGGTCCACCACGGGCAGACTGTCGCCGTGGTCGGTGAATCCGGCTCAGGGAAGTCCACCACTGCTGCCGCGATTCTCGGGTTGCTGCCCACCGATGGCCGAATAAGCCGAGGCCGCATCGTTTTCGACGGGCTGGATCTGGCAGCGGCTGCTCCGCCGGTGCTGCGGTCGATCCGGGGCCGGGCGATCGGTTTCGTGCCGCAAGATCCGATGACCAACCTCAACCCGGTGTGGAAGGTCGGCTTCCAGGTACGAGAAGCATTGCGTGCCAACAACGTCACGAATGCCCGCGCCGTGGACCTGCTCGCGGAGGCAGGTATGCCGGATCCGGCGAACCAGGCGCGGCGCTATCCGCACCAGCTCTCCGGCGGCCTGTGTCAGCGCGCGCTGATCGCCATCGGCTTGGCCGGACGCCCGCGCCTGCTGATCGCCGACGAGCCGACCTCTGCGCTGGACGTGACCGTGCAGCGAAAGGTGCTCGATCATCTGCAGCGCCTCGTCCGCGAGCGCGGCACCGCGGTGTTGCTGATCACCCACGATCTGGCACTGGCCGCCGAACGCGCCGAGCATCTGGTCGTCATGCACCGCGGTGTCGTCGTGGAATCCGGTGCTGCACAAGATATCCTGGCGGATCCGCAACACGACTACACCCGACGGCTGGTGGATGCGGCACCGTCACTGACGCCGCGCACCGCGTCCGCTGAGCAAGCTCGTCAGCACGTGGTGCACGAAGCGGCAGAACACGCCGGTCGGCCGGTCGACGAGGTGGTGGTCGCTACCGAGTTGACCAAGGTCTACCGGGTATCGCGCGGGGCGCCGTGGCGGCATACGGAGTTCTGTGCTGTTGACGCGGTGTCGTTTCGGCTGCGGCGAGCTACCACGCTGGGGATTGCCGGCGAATCAGGTTCGGGCAAGTCCACTGTGGCGCGAATGGTGCTTGGGCTGCTGCGACCGACGTCGGGCACGGTGCTTTTCGACGGCCAGGACATCAGCACGCTGGACCGGCGCTGGGCGGTCAAGTTCCGCCGACGTGTGCAACCGGTGTTTCAAAACCCCTACAGCAGTTTGGATCCCATGTACTCGGTGTTTCGGGCCATCGAGGAACCGTTGCGTATCCACCGGATCGGTGACCGTCGGCAACGCGCTCACACGGTGCGCGAGCTAGCCGACCAGGTGGCGTTGCCGGCGTCGCTTCTGGGCCGGTTGCCGCGCGAGCTGTCGGGTGGTCAACGCCAGCGGGTCGCGATCGCCCGGGCGCTGGCGCTGCGCCCCGAGGTGCTGGTGTGCGACGAGGCCGTTTCGGCCCTTGACGTCGTGGTCCAAGCCCAGATACTGGACCTGCTCGCTGACCTGCAGGCCCGCCTCGGCCTGACCTTTGTGTTCATCAGCCATGATCTGGCGGTGATACGCCAGATCGCCGACGAAGTTATGGTCATGCGCGACGGCCGGGTGGTCGAGCACGCAGCGACCGAAGACGTCTTCACCCGACCACGCCACGACTACACCCGCGAGCTGCTGGCGGCAATCCCCGGCGCACCGGCGCGCTAGGTCCAATGGCGGCGACCCGCTGCACCCGGCTTCGCCGCGCTTGCGATCGCCGCTAGGTCCAATGGCGGCGACCCGCTGCACCCGGCTTCGCCGCGCTTGCGATCG
>NZ_CAXUCH010000105.1:0-8333 GCF_964249325.1 uncultured Mycobacterium sp.
TCCGGAACGTTCGGCCTACTGCGGCTGTACCTGCGCCGCGATCGCATCGTGCTGCCGCTGTGGGTGCTGCTGCTGTCGGTGCCGCTGGCCACGGTCTACGTCGGCAGCATCGAGAAGGTGTATCCCGACCAGGCCGCCCGGGCTGCTTTTGCGGCCTCGATCATGGCCAGCCCGGCTCAGCGAGCGCTCTACGGGCAGATCTATGCGGACAACCTGGGCGCCGTCGGCATCTGGAAAGCCGGGATGTTCCACTTGCTCATCGCTGTCGCGGTGATCCTCACGGTGATTCGCCATACCCGCGCCGACGAAGAGACCGGCCGTGCCGAGTTGCTCGACTCGACGTCGGTCGGCCGATACGCCAGTCTGACGGCTGCCTTGCTGTTGTCGTCCGGGGCGTCGATTGCTACCGGTGTCATCGGTGCTGCCGGACTGCTGAGCACCGATGTTCCCTCTGGCGGATCGCTTGCCTTCGGCGCCGCGCTGGCCGCTTCCGGTCTGGTGTTCACCGCGGTGGCTGCGCTGGCGGCGCAACTGTCGCCCAGCGCCCGTTTCACCCGCAGCGCAGCCTTCTCGGTGCTGGCGGTCGCGTTTTCGCTGCGCGCCGTCGGTGACGCGGGCTCGGGTGCACTCTCCTGGCTGTCGCCGCTGGGCTGGTCGTTGCAGGTTCGGCCGTATGCCGGGGACCGCTGGTGGGTGTTGTCGCTGCATCTGCTGACGACCGTCGCGCTGACCGTCGTGGCCTACCTGCTGCTGGCGCGACGCGACGTCGGCGCGGGATTGATCGCCGAACGTCCTGGCCCCGGGAAGGCCGGCTGGTCGCTGCGCGGCGCGGCAGGCCTGGCGTGGCGGCTGGACCGCGGTGGGGTGCTGATCTGGACGGTCGGGTTGTGTCTGTACGGCGTGCTGATCGGCAGCATCGTGCACGGCATCGGCGAGGAGATCGGCAGCTCGGGCGCCCGCGACATCGTTCTGCGGATGGGCGGCACCGGCGCTGTGGAGCAGGCTTTTCTTGCGGTGGCGTTCAGCATGCTGGGGATGGCGGCTGCCGCGTTCGCGGTGTCACTAAGCCTGCGCCTACACCAGGAGGAGACCGCCGCACGGGCCGAAACGATATTGGCTGGCGCGGTCGGGCGAATGCGTTGGGCTGCAACGCATTTGACAATAGCCATCGTCGGACCGGCGGCTGCCATGCTGCTTGCCGGGGTAACGGCCGGCCTCAGCTACGGTGTCGCGGCCGGTGACGTCAGAGGCAAACTGGGCACGGTCGTCGGCACTGCGGCGGTACAGCTGCCTGCCGTGTGGCTGCTCGCGGCCGTTACGGCTGTGTTGTTCGGGCTGGCACCGAGGTTCACCCCGGTGGTTTGGGGTGTGCTGGTGGGGTTCGTCGCGGTGTATCTGATCGGTTCGCTGTCGGGCGCCCCGCACTGGGTGCTGGACCTGGAACCGTTCGCGCATATCCCTCGGGTCGGCTCCGGCGGTAACTTCACGGCGGTTCCGCTGTTGTGGTTGCTGGCGATCGATACGGCGCTGATTGTGCTGGGGGTGGCGACGTTCCGGCGACGGGATCTGCGCTATTAGTCTGCAACGGAGGACCGGTGAAAAACATTGCAAAGCTACTGGCGTTCGCGGTAGCTGGACTCCTCGTGGTGGGACTACTGCTGTTTCTTCCGGCTGGAACGTTCGATTACTGGCAGGCATGGCTTTTTATGGCGGTGTTTGTCGTCTCGACGTGGATCCCGAGCGTCTACCTGCTACGTACAAACCCCGCTGCACTCCAGCGACGGATGCGGGGCGGGCCGACGGCGGAACCGCGAACGCTGCAGAAATTCATCATCACGCTCTCGTTCTTGTCGCTGTTCGCCATGGTTGTGATCAGCGTGCTCGACCATGGTTTTGGCTGGTCGCCGGTGCCGGCGACGATCTCGGTGGTCGGCGACATCCTGGTAACGGCTGGGCTTGGCCTTGCCATGCTGGTGGTCTTCCAGAACAGCTATGCGGCCGCGACCGTGCGTGTCGAGGCCGACCAGAAACTGGTGTCGACCGGTCTTTATGGATTGGTGCGACACCCGATGTACGCCGCGAATGTGATCATGATGCTGGGCATTCCGCTCGCGCTCGGGTCCTATTGGGGACTCGTTTTCGTCATTCCCGGTTTGATTGTGCTGGCATGCCGTATCCGGGACGAAGAAAAGTTGCTCGCCGAAGAACTAGCCGGATACCGCGAATACACGCAGCAGGTGCACTACCGGTTGGTTCCGTATGTGTGGTGACGCCACCATCACCGCCGCTAAATCCACACCCCTTTGCCCACGGCAACCACTCCGCCGGCGCTGACCGCGAAGCGTTCCCGGTCCTTCTCCAAGTCGACGCCGACCATCTCGCCAGGCCCAACGACGACGTTCTTGTCCAGGATCGCGTGGCGCACCACGGCGCCGCGGCCTACCCGGGCGCCGGGCATGATTACGCTGCCTTCGACGATCGCACCGTCGTCCACGACGACGTTCGACGACAGGACCGAGTTGCGCACCGACGCCGCGGAGATGATGCTGCCCGCACCAACCACCGACTCCTGCGCGGAGCCGCCGTTGACGAACTTCGCCGGCGCCAGGTTTTCCGTCGCACCGCGGATCGGCCAGCGCTTGTTGTACAGGTTGAATACCGGATGCACCGATACCAGATCCATGTGCGCGTCGTAGAAGGCGTCCAGCGTTCCCACGTCACGCCAGTAGCCGCGGTCGCGGTCGGTGGCGCCCGGTACCTCGTTGTCGGAGAAGTCGTAGACCGCGGCTAATCCGTCGGCCACCAGGCGGGGGATGATGTCGCCGCCCATGTCGTGATCGGAGTGGTCGTCTTCGGCGTCGGCACGAATCGCGTCGATGAGCACCTTGGTGGTGAAGATGTAGTTGCCCATCGACACGAAGGTGGATTCCGGGTCGTCGGGCGTGCCCGGCGGGTCGGCCGGCTTCTCCACGAAGCTGCGGATTCGGCCGGAGTCATCGGCGTCCAGGCAACCGAATGCACTGGCTTCCGCCCGGGGCACCCGGATACCAGCCACCGTCGCGCCTGCCCCGCTGTCGATGTGAAACCTGACCATCTGCTCGGGATCCATCCGGTACACGTGGTCCGCGCCGAAAACCACTATGTAGTCGGGATCCTCGTCGTAGATCAGGTTCATCGACTGATAGATGGCGTCAGCGGAGCCGGTATACCAGCGGGGTCCCAGCCGCTGCTGGGCCGGTACTGGGGTGATGTATTCACCAGCCAGGCCGCTCAGTCGCCAATTCTGCGAAATGTGGCGGTCGAGCGAATGCGACTTGTACTGAGTAAGAACGCAGATCCTGAGATACCGGGCGTTGACGAGATTGGATAGGACGAAGTCGATGAGCCGATACGCGCCGCCGAAGGGAACCGCAGGCTTTGCCCGGTCCGCGGTTAGCGGGTAGAGCCGCTTGCCCACCCCCCCGGCCAGGACGAAGCCCAGCCCGTCCGGCGCTTCCCTCATGGCTCAAACCTATCGGCCGCCCTGAGCCCCTGCCAGCGCAATCGCTCGATTGCCCCCGTTGACGGACTGTCCGTCAAGGTATTTGACCCAGTTCGGCCTAAGGATTGCCGCCGGGCCGCAAAGGCAAACCACTACTCCTGACTTCGATGGCCCGGCTCCTCCTCGGGCCGCTGGCCACCCTCGTCGTCACCGACTGACTTCGATGGCCCGGCTCCTCCTCGGGCCGCTGGCGGCCCTCGTCGTCACCGGGCTAGCGTGCCGAGTATGCGGGTGGCAATGATGACCCGGGAGTACCCACCTGAGGTGTACGGCGGCGCCGGAGTGCACGTCACCGAGCTGGTGGCGCAGTTGCGCCGTCTGTGTGAGGTCGACGTGCACTGCATGGGCGCTCCACGCGCGGCGGCGTTCGCGCATCAACCCGACCCGCGGCTGCGCGGCGCCAACCCGGCGTTGGCGACGTTGTCGACCGATCTGGTGATGGCCAACGCGGCGGCGGGGGCCGATGTCGTGCATTCGCACACGTGGTACGCCGGGCTGGCCGGGCATTTGGCCTCGTTGCTCTACGACATCCCCCATGTGGTGACCGCGCATTCGCTGGAGCCGCTGCGGCCGTGGAAGGCCGAGCAACTCGGCGGGGGTTATCGGCTGTCGTCGTGGGTGGAGGACACTGCGTTGAACGCTGCGGACGCCGTCATCGCGGTCAGCTCCGGCATGCGTGACGACGTGCTGCGGCATTACCCCGCGCTGGATCCCAGCCGAGTGCACGTGGTGCGGAACGGGATTGACACCGATGTGTGGTACCCGACCGAGCCCCAAGCCGGCGAGTCGGTGCTAGCCCAACTCGGTGTGGACCGCAGGCGGCCCATTGTGGCGTTCGTGGGCCGTATTACCCGGCAGAAAGGCGTTGCGCACCTGGTGGCGGCGGCGCACCGGTTTAAGCCCGACCTGCAGCTGGTGCTGTGCGCCGGCGCTCCCGATACTCCGGAGATCGCCGCCGAAGTGTCCGCGGCGGTAACCGACTTGGCCCGCACACGCACCGGAGTGTTCTGGGTCCGCGACATGCTCCCTATCGGGGAGATACGCGAAATACTCTCAGCTGCAATTGTTTTCGTGTGCCCATCGGTCTATGAGCCGCTGGGCATCGTCAACCTGGAAGCCATGGCCTGTGCGACCGCGGTGGTGGCCTCCGACGTCGGCGGCATACCCGAGGTGGTCGCCGACGGAGTCACAGGGTCGCTGGTGCACTACGACCCCTCCGATCCGGCCGGCTATGAAGTCGGCCTGGCTGAAGCGGTCAACGCCCTCGTGGATGACCCTGAGAAGGCAAAGCGCTACGGCCGGGCCGGACGCCAGCGGTGCATCGACGAATTCTCCTGGGCGCACATCGCTGAGCAAACACTGGAAATTTACCGGAAAGTGTGCGCCTAGCAGCAACCGCTCGCCGGACGCCGGGTGGGTTTGGCTGAGCCCGGTTAGCTGGTGACGCCCTTCAATTCATCACCCAGAGCGGCGGCTTCGTCAGGGGTGAGTTCGACGACGAGTCGACCACCGCCCTCTAGTGGTACCCGCATCACGATGCCGCGCCCCTCCTTGGTCGCTTCCAGAGGACCGTCTCCGGTCCGGGGCTTCATCGCCGCCATCGAGTACTCCCTCCAGGTTCGAGCCGGCCCGTCGTCACGGACCTGGTCCAGGCCGGGTACGCCCCATACCCGGCATTGAACTGCCAATTCACCCCCCTATTGTTCCCTATCGGAACGAACAGGGTGTACAAGACCCGGTTCTGGAGAATCCTACTGGGCGGTCGACGGCACCCAGCAGGTGCCGAGGTGGTCGTCCACCATTCCGGTAGCCTGCATCAGGGCGTAGGCAGTGGTAGGCCCGACGAATCGAAATCCGCGCCGTTTCAATTCCCGTGCCATCGCGGTGGACTCCGCAGTGGCCGAAGGGATTTGCGAGGCATCGGTGGGCCGCGGCCGCGGTGGCGGCGCGAACGACCACAGCAACTGCGAGAGGTCGTCGGCGGATCCCAAGTCGGCCGCGCCGCGCGCGTTGGCGATGGTCGCTTCGATTTTGGCCCGGTTGCGCACGATCCCGTCGTCGGCCATCAGCCGAGCTACGTCGTCGTCGGTGTAGCTGGCGACCGTCTCAATGTCGAAGCCCGCGAAGGCCCGCCGGAAGTTCTCGCGTTTGCGCAAGATGACCAACCAGGAAAGCCCGCTTTGGAAGGCCTCCAGGCTCATCCGCTCGAACAACGCGACCCCGTCGCGCACAGGTCGGCCCCACTCCCGATCGTGATAATCGCGGTACAGGTCGGTAGCCAACGGAGCAGTGGCCCAGCCGCAACGAACCAGCCCGTCATCGGTGGGCGCACTCACCCGCGGTCCTTCCCGGCTGAAACGTCCGTGCCGCCGTCATCGTCCTCGGCCTCGGCGCCCAGCGCGTCGCGTGCTGAAAGCTGGCCGCGCAGCAGGTCGAGTTCCTGACCGAGCCGGTCCAGCACCCAGTCCACCTCACTGGTTTTGTACCCGCGCAGCACCTGGGTGAATTTCACCGCGTCGACGTCAGCGCGGGTGACACCCGAGACGGGCAACGCCGTTGCGGTGGTCGCCCGAGGCAGCGGGGGCAGCTGCTCGCCGCGGCCGAAAATCAGGCTGGCCACACCGAACAGCAGCACCGCCAAGAGGATCAAAACCACCAGATAGAGCAACACCAGCGCCACGTCACCGATCCTGCCTTATGCCATGCCGCGTAGGCCGGATAGTCAGCGTGGGCGCAGTGCGTTCATCGGCGGCCGGTCGACCAGCGAGACGGGCCAGGTGTGGGGCGTGTAGCCGTCGCCGTCGGCGAAGAACTGGGTGAGCCCGACCCCCGAGTCGCGGATGCCGCAGCGCGACAACAGCGTCGCAATGACCTGACGGCTCATTGCGCCCAGTTCGGCCAGCGACCGGTTGCGGTGTGCCCGCACGCCGAGGTTGACCTGGGCGATGGCGTCCAGGCCGAGCCGGTCGTAGGTGTCGACCAGCAAGCCGATCTCCACGCCGTAACCCGGCGCAAAGGGCAGCGACGTCAACAGTTCCCGGCTGGCGGCGTACTCGCCGCCCAGCGGCTGTAGCACGCACCCCAGCTCGGGGCGCAGCGCCGCCAGCAGTGGCCGCGCCACCAGTTCGGTGACGCGGCCTCCACCCGTGCCCCCTTCGCGGCCGACGACATTGAGGGGTCGCCGGTAGAAGCTCTTGACCAGGTGGATGCCGTCGCTTGTCAGCAAAGGGCCCACCAGCCACGGCACGAACATGGGGTCGGGGTCGATGAGGTCAGAGTCGACGAACACCACGATGTCGCCGGTGGTGGCCGCGAGCGAACGCCACAACACCTCGCCCTTTCCGGGCCGTGGCTGGACGTCGGGCAGGGCTTGTTCGCGGGTGACGACGCGGGCGCCGGCGGCAATCGCGCGGATCTCGGTGTCGTCGGTGGAGCCGGAGTCCAGCACGATCAGCTCGTCGACTAGCCCACCGACGAGCGGCGAGATGCTGTCGATGACCGATTCGATGGTTTCTTCCTCGTTGAGTGCGGGCAGCACCACGGAGATCGTCCGGTCAGCCTTCGCAGCCTGCAGCTCGGCGATCGTCCAGCCGGGGCGGTTCCAGCTGCGGTCGGACAGCCAGGTGTCCCCGGGCAGCGCGGCCATGACGCCGTCGCCGACGATATCGATCAGCTCTGATGTCGTCATGCGAGTCCTCTCACCGTGCGGGTCGGCGGACGTGTGCCGTGGATGGAGGCCACCATCTCCAGCACTCGCCGGGTCGGGGCCACCTCATGCACGCGAAACATCCGGGCACCGGCCGCGGCCGCAAGCGCAGTGGCTGCCAGTGTTCCCTCCAGCCGTTCGGTCAGCTCCACGCCGAGTGTCTCCCCGACGAAGTCCTTGTTGCTGAGCGCCATCAACACCGGCCAGCCCGTGTTGACGAGATCTGCTACATGGCGCAATAACGCTAGCCCGTGGAAGGTGTTCTTGCCGAAGTCGTGGGTGGGGTCGATCAGTATCCGGTCGCGGGCCACCCCGGCCGCCACCGCGCGTTCGGCGGCGGCGGTGACTTCGCCGATGACGTCGTCCACCACGGCGCGGGTGGTCGTCCCGTAGCTCACCCGGAACGGCCGAGTGCGCGGTGCCGCGCCGCCGGTGTGTGAGCACACCAAGCCGACGCCGAACTCGGCGGCGACCTCCGCGAGGGCGGGGTCGGCGCCGCCCCAGGTGTCGTTGATCAAATCGGCGCCCGCACTGCAGGCCTGCCGGGCTACCGACGAGCGCCAGGTGTCGACGCTGATCAGCTGGTCCGGATACACGCTGCGCAGCCATTCGATGAACGGCACCACCCGGGCGGCCTCGGTGGCGGCGTCGACGTTCTCGCCGGGACCGGCCTTGACGCCGCCGACATCAATCACGTCGGCACCGTCGGCGATCGCTTGGTGCGCCGCGGCCTTGGCCGCGTCATCGCTGAACGTGGCGCCCCGGTCGTAAAACGAATCCGGGGTGCGGTTGACGATCGCCATGATCAGCGCGCGATCAGCCGCTACCGGGCGCCCACAAAGCGTTGACTGCACTTATCTATGGTGCCTGGTCGCGGGTTTACCCGTGACGGCTGCCTTCCCGTCGATCGAGGCTGCGCCCACGGCCACTGATAGGGCCAAATCCACGCCATGGCCGCAGTCTCGATGCCACCGATGCAGGCTCGGCCGAGGCTCAGCCCTGCGGTCGCTTACCGGCTTCTGCTTCTGGGCCGGCGCGGGCCCCCCCCCATAGCGCCGGGGGCGCGTAACCGCCCCCCCACGCGCC
>NZ_CAXUCH010000105.1:8343-14298 GCF_964249325.1 uncultured Mycobacterium sp.
GCGCTGACCGGCTTCTGCGTCTGGGCCGCCGCGCGCCCGCAGGCTTACGCCTGCGGGCGCTTACCGGCCGCGACCTCGTCGGGATATTCGGAGCAAAACGGCACGTAGCCTTCGTCGCGGCCGGCCAGCACGTAGAGCGGATCCTCGATACCGGGGCCGTAACCCTGTTCACGCAAGCCAACCTTGCGGCTCTTGAATGTCGTGGTGTGTTCCATCGACTCCACCACCCGAACGAACAGCGGCAGCGCATACACCGGCAACCGGTCGTACACCGTGCGCGCGAGTGCCTTGCCGTCGAACTCGGCGCCGTCGCGCAGCTTGACCGCCGCCATTCCGGCCCGGCCGCCGGTGCGCGGAATTTCCACCCCGTAGACCGCGCATTCCTCGACGGACTCATCCGCCGCCAGCGCCGCCTCGACCTGTGTGGTCGCGACATTTTCGCCCTTCCACCGGAATGTATCGCCGAGCCGGTCGACAAACGCAGCATGGCCCATGCCCTGCGGGCGCATCACGTCGCCGGTGTTGAACCAGCAGTCGCCCTTACGGAAAGCGTTGCGTACCAACTTCTTTTCGCTGGCGGCGGGATCGGTGTAGCCGTCGTAGGGCTGAAGTCTGTTGACCGGGCTGAGCAATAGGCCCGGCTGGCCGGAAGGCACGCGGCGCACCCGGCCGTTCTCGTCGCGAAGCGGGGCTCCGCTGTCGGGGTCGTACTCCACGTATGCCAACGGCAGCGGCCAGACACCGGTCGTCCTGGGCACGTTGAGGATGTTGATGAACGCGGTATTGCCCTCGCTGGCGGCGTAGAACTCACATACTCGCTGGATGCCGAACCGTGTCGTGAACTCGTCCCAGATCTCCGGGCGCAGCCCGTTGCCGGCGATCAGCCGCACCTTATGCGCGCGATCGGTCGGCTTGGGCGGCTGGTTGAGCAGGTACCGGCAGATCTCGCCGATGTAGATGAACGCCGTCGCGTCGTTGGCGATCACCTCGTCCCAAAACCGCGACGCCGAAAACGACTTGCCCAGCGCCAGCGTCGCCCCGGAGTTGATCACCGATGCGACCGCGACAGTCAGCGCGTTGTTGTGATACAGCGGCAGGCAGCAGTACAGCGTGTCGCTGCTGTGCAGTCGCAGCCCTACCCCGCCGAACGCGGCCAGCGCCCGCAGCCACCGGAAGTGCGTCATCACGCTGGCTTTCGGGAAGCCGGTCGTGCCCGAGGTGAAGATGTAGAACGCGGTGTCTTTGGCCAGCACCGCCGACGCCGACGCCGGGTTGCTGATCGGCGCGGTGGCGGCCAGGCGCTCGAGTTCGTCGATGGTCATCGGATCGGCGGGCGCCCCCGACTCGCTGACCGCGCTGACCAGATCGGATTCGGCGACCAACACTTTGGCGTCGAGCAGGCCCAGGCTGTGAGCGAGCACCTCGCCGCCCTGGTGGTAGTTGATCATGCCCGCGATCGCTCCGCACTTGACGACGGCCAGCATCATCAGCACCGCGTTAGGCGAGTTGCGCAGCATGATGCCGACCACGTCGCCGTGCCCGACACCGCGCGCGGCCAGCACTGCGGCGTAGCGGTTGGCGGTTTCGTTGGCCTCTCGGTACGTCAGTTGCCGGTCACCGAACCGCAGGAAGATACGGTCCCCGTAACGGGCGGCCCGCTCCTGGAACACCTTGCCGATCGAGGCCTTCGAGTTGCGCTGAGGCAGCAGCCCGGTCAGCGCGCCACGCAGCATCACCGGCAGGTCGGGCAACAGGCCAGGCAGCCATGTTGCGATATCCGCCAGCGCGACGGCCGTACGGGTGCCGGAGTCGGGATCGGACGCTTTGTCCGCCATGTGGGTCCCTCATTTCGCTGAACCGCAGTCGGCGGCCAGCCTAACGCGGTGTGGCCAGCCGCTTCAGCGAGGTTCGCACGCCGCCAGTGCCGCGTCCACGTCGTCGACCACCACCAGCCGGTCCAGGGCCAGCTGCGAGACGTATCCGGTATCGATCAGCCCGTACAGCCATGCCCGCAGTCCGTCGTAGTGCCCGTCGGGGTCGAGCAGCACCACCGGTTTGTCGTGCACGCCGAGATACCCCGCGGTCCAGGTTTCAAACAGCTCCTCGAGCGTCCCTATGCCGCCGGGCAGGGCGATGAACGCGTCGGCGCGATTTTCCATGACCTGTTTGCGCTCGCGCATGGTGTCGGTGACGATCAACTCGTCGGCGTCGGTATCGGCCACCTCTCGGTGGACCAGCATTTTGGGGACCACGCCGACGGTCCATCCGCCCCGAGCCCGCGCCGCAGTGGCCAATGCACCCATCGCCGAAACGTTGCCACCACCCCACACCAAGATCCAGCCGCGATCGGCGATCGCCTCGCCCAGCCGCGCGGCCAACCCCAGCAGCTCCGGGTGGGTCGGCCCGGACGCGCAGTAGACACAGACCGCCCACCGCTTCGGCTCCACACACGAAACGTAGACCAGCCTTGCCGCGGAGCGCATTTCGGGCTATCGCCCTGCTACCTCGTGTATGGGCAATAAAATCCGGCGGTGCCCTGGGTAGCCGCGCCGCAGGAAACCGTCGTAGCGCAGGTGACGGGCGCACTGGAAAGCTCGCAGGTTTGCGGCGCCGTACTCGTTGGGCCCGACGGCGTGGGCAAGACGTCTTTGGCCCGCGCTGCCGCCGAAAGGTTCGCTGCGCAGCGGCCGTCGACGAGCGTCCGATGGGCCGTGGGCAGCGGGCCGGAGCAAACGGTCCCGTTCGGCGCCTTCCGCCATCTGGTCCGTCTGGCCGAGCTCGGGCGACCCGCGGCGCTGCTGCGCGCCGCGCGCGAATCGCTCACCAGCGCAGACGGCGATCTACTGCTGATCGTCGACGACGTGCACGAGTTGGACGGCCTGTCCGCCACGCTGGTGTATCAGCTGGCCTTGAGCGGTTCGGCGCGGCTTTTGGTCACCGTGCGCTCGGACACCCAGCTGCCCGACGTCGTCACCGCGTTGTGGACCGATCAGCTGCTCAGCCGCGTCGAGGTGCAACCCCTGAATCTCGACCAGGCGGCGGCGGTGCTGGAGTCGGCGCTGGGTGAACCGCTACCGAAGCCGGTGGCCGAGGAGCTCGTCGGTCGCAGCCGGGGCAACCCGCTGTATCTGCGGCACGTCGTCGAGGACGGCGGCCTGGTGCGGGCCGACGATGGTTGGCGCTGCCGCGACAACGAGCGGTTGTCGCTGTCCGCCCTGATCGACTCTCACCTGAGCGCGCTGCCGCAGCCGGCGCGCACCGTGCTGGACTACTTGGCCGTCGCCGAACCACTGTCCCGCGCCGACTTGGCGGCGTTAGCCGGCGAGCAGGCCGTCGAGGACGCCGCGGGCGTGGCCGCCTTCGACGACCGGGGACTGGCGCACCCGGCCCATCCTCTCTACAGCGACCGCGCCCGCGCCGCGCTCGCACCGCAGCGCGCCCGGTCGCTGCGTGCAGCAGTAGTCGCACAGCTGGCGAAACATCCGACCGACCATGTCATCGATCAGCTGCGACTGGCAGCGCTGTCCATCGACAGCGACGCCCCCGCCCGCGTAGCGGACCTGGTGATTGCGGCGCAGCAGGCGCTGCGGCTCGGCGACCTCGTGCTCGCCGAGCGGCTGGCACGAGCAGCGCTGGACCGGACAGACGCACTGGCGGCGCGGCTGGTGTTGGCCTACGCGCTGGCTTGGCAGGGCAACGGCCGAGAGGCCGGAGCAGTGCTCGCCGCAGTCGATCCCGACACGCTGACCGACACGGAGCTGATGGCCTGGGCGCTGCCGCGGGCGGCCAACCAGTTCTGGATGCTCAACGAACCGGAGCGCGCCACAGCCTTCCTGCACACCACCCGCCAGCGGATCGTGGCGCCGGCCGCCAAGGCCACTCTCGACGCGCTCGCAGCGACCTTCGCGATGAACTCCGGCGCCCCGCTGCGCGCGTTGCGGATCGCCACCGACGTGCTGGCCTCACCGCACGCTGACGAAGTAGGCGTGGGATGGGCCGCGTCGACTGCGGCGCTGTGCTCGGCTCGCACTGGCCGCTTCGACGACGTTGAAGCGCTGGCCGCCCGGGCGGTCGCTGGCGAGCATCCGGGTTTGTTGAGGTTCACCAGCGGCTTCGCCCGGGTCACGACGCTGGTGATGGCAGGACGGCTGGACGCGGCACGCTCGGTGGCGCAGCGGTACACCGATTTCGCCGAGCTGCAACAGCCGGGTAGGGCGATCGGTGAAGTGCTCGTGGCGTACGTGGCGACAGCCCAGGGCGACTTCGACACCGCGGTGAAGCTGTTGGGTCCGGCCACCGGTGCGCTGGCGCGGACCGGTTATTCGTGGGGGCCGCTGTCCTTGATGCTGCTCGCACAGGCGCTGGGCCAGCAAGGTGAACAAGTCGAAGCGGCAAAGGTGTTCGGCCGGGCCGAGTCTCGGCACGGCCTGAAATCGGCGATGTTCACGCCCGAGCTGGCACTGGCCAAAGCCTGGTCGAAATCGGCCCGCGGCGACGACACCGGAGCGATCGATGCCGCCCGCGAGGCGGTGCAGGCCGCCGAACGCGGCGGGCAGTCGGCGATTGCGCTCCGCGCGCTGCAGGATGCGACGCGGCTGGGTGACATGCGCGCGGTGTATCGCGCTCAACGCCTCGCGGTCGAAGTGGACTGCGTGCTGGGCAGGCTGACGTTGGCTCATGCCCGCGCGCTGGCCGCCGGCGATTACGGTGCGCTGGCCGACGTGGCCGCCGACTTGGCCGAGGCGGGGATGCATCCAGCGGCCGCCGACGCCGCAGCCCAGTCGCGGCGGGCTCAGCTGGTCAGATAGCGGCGCAGCATGTCGGCCGCGGCGGTGATTTGCTCTACCGGCACCCGCTCGTCACGGCGGTGCGCCAGGTTGGGGTCGCCGGGCCCGTAGTTGACTGCGGGGATGCCGCGAGCAGCGAACCGCGCCACGTCGGTCCAACCGTATTTCGCCCGGACCTGGCCAGCGCCCGCGTCGACCAGGGCTTTGGCGGCGGGTTTGGACAACCCGGGTAGCGCACCGGCCGCAACGTCGGTCTGCTCGATCCGCACGTCGAGCCCGTCGAAGACGTCGTGGACGTGTTGTAACGCCTCCGCCGCCGAACGATCCGGGGCGAAACGATAGTTGACGGTCACCGAAGCGGCGTCGGGAATTATGTTGCCGGCAATGCCGCCGCCGATACGCACCGCCGACAAACCCTCGCGGTACGTGCAGCCGTCGATGTCGACAGTACGAGCCTGATAGCCGGCAAGCCGGTCGAGCACGGCGCCCAGCTTGTGAATCGCGTTGTCTCCCAGCCAGGATCGCGCCGAATGGGCCCGGCTTCCGCTTGCCTGGACAACGACGCGCAGCGTGCCCTGACAGCCTGCCTCGATATAGCCGTCGGTGGGCTCACCTAGGACCGCCACGTCGGCGTCTAGCCAGTGCGGCAATTCGCGTTCGATGCGGCCCAAACCGTTTGCCGCTGAATCGATTTCCTCGCAGTCGTAAAACACCAGCGTCAGGTCATGGGCGGGCGCGGGGACCGTGGCGGCCAGATGTAGGAAGACGGCGTCACCGGATTTCATGTCGACAGTGCCGCAGCCGTGCAGCAGCTCGCCGTCTCGGCGGCTGGGCAGGTTATCGGCCACCGGCACCGTGTCGAGGTGGCCCGCTAACAGCACCCGTGTCGGCCGGCCGAGGTGCGTGCGGGCCAGTACGGCATTGCCGTTGCGGATGATCTCGAAGCCCGTCGTCTGCGCGCGCAGCGCGGCCTCGACCTCGTCGGCGATGCGCTCCTCCGCCCGTGACTCGCTGGGGATGTCGACCAGTGCCGCAGTCAGTTCGATCGGGTCGCCGTGTAGGTCCAGCACGAGGCAAGCGTAGTGGCGACCGCGAGCGCGGCGGAGCCGGGCGCAGCGGGTCGCCACCGTCGAACCCAGTGGCGACCGCGAGCGCGGCGGAGCCGGGC
>NZ_CAXUCH010000106.1:0-14248 GCF_964249325.1 uncultured Mycobacterium sp.
CGCCAAGGGCGAGCCCTTGGAACCCTTCCCTTAAGTAAATGGGTTCCAAGGGCCTACGGCCCTTGGCGGGTCTGGGCAGAGCCCAGCCTTGCTTGCCTGCCTGCGCCGGGCAGCGACGCCGCTGGTGCGAGTCCAGGCTCACCGCGCGGCGCCGGTGGCGGCGGGCCGGGTGCCGGGGCCACCTCGGGTCCCGGCGGCGGCGGCGGAATCGGCACCTGTGGTGCCTGCAGGCCGATCGGTGGCACCACCGGATACTCGTCGTACGCATTCGGCGGTCCCGGCGGTGTCTGCAGCCCTGATTGAGGAGGCGCGATGTCCGGACCACCCATCAGTTCGGCCAGCGATTCCGGAGTCATCAGACCCGCGGTGATCGGTCCCACCTGTGTACCTTGCATACCGGGCGCGACCACCCAGCCATGTTGGGTGTTGCGGTGTGACGTCGGTGTATCGGGCACCCAGATGCCGGGAACGGTGGTGTCCTTGTAGCCGTTCGGCGGCTGCAATCGCGGCTCGGAGTAGGCGACTTCCTTGGGCAGCGTCTCGGCGGTGCTGAACAGGTTCAGGCCGAACGGCAGGTAGTTGAATTTGATCGCATCGAGAATCGGTGCCAGGTACTGCGCACACAGCTCGGCGGACTCCTGGTACCCGGCTCGGCTGCCGGCCTGGATCGCGCTGCAGATGAACTGCATGGGGTTGGCGAAGTTTTGGATCTCCGAGACGGCGACGACGGCACCGTGTGACGGGTGGTAAATCTGGTTGACATTCGCCGCCCCCGTCGGAAGCACGTGCAGGCCGGTCTCCAAACCGTTCAACGGGTCGGGCTGAACCAAGGCGGTGGTCGCGGTAGCGAGGTTGTTGATGTCGTGTGTCAGCACCTCGCGGTTCTTGTCCAGGAACGGCCGCAGCGTGGCGAGCAGGCTGTCGAATTGCTGGATCGCGTTGGCCAAGTCCCGGTCGGAGCCGACCAAGTTGTCGGTGAATTGAGCCAGGTTCTGGTTCAAGGCGACGAATTGCTGGTCGTCCTGGTGCAGTGCGTTGACGAACAGTGCCAGGCTGCGCACAACCGCGAAGAAGTCACCCCGACCCTCGTTCAGCGCTGTCAACGCGCGCGACAGGCTGTCGAATGTGGTGTTGATTTGCTTGCCCTTGCCGGCCAGCCCGTCAGCGAATGACTCAATAACGTCGCCGAAGGGTCCTTTGGGCTGCTCTTTAGTCGGGCCGAGTTTGGAGATGATGTTGGTGATGCTGTTGCGCAGCTGGTCGTACTCGGTCGGTACCTGGGTGCGCTCGATCGGAATCACCGCGTTGTCGGCCAACACCGGGCCACCTTTGTAGGCCGGCGTCAACTGGATGTTCCGTGCCGCCACCAGGGTCGGGTTCAGGATTACCGCCGAGGCGTTGGCCGGCACCTTGTACTTGTTGCTGTAGTGGAAAGTCACCTTCATCTTGTCGCCGGCGGGCTCGATCTTGTCGACCGTACCCACCTTCACGCCCATGATCTGGACCCTGTCCCCGGCGTAGAGCCCGTTCGTCTCCGGAAAGTAGGCCACCACGGTGTTGTTGGTCAGCTTCTGGTAGAGCTCCCGGCCGACAAAGAAGGCGACTATGGCCAGCACCACGACCAGTGAACCGATGATCACCGACGCCCGCGACAGCCGGGGCAGTCGCATGTTCCGGATATCGAAGATCGTGCTCACTGCTGGCCACCTCCCAAGCTTCCGCCGCCGCCGCCCGGCTGGCTTCCCAGCACACCGGGCGGGATGAAAGGCGCCGGCAGTTGCGGCCCCGGTCCGGGCGGCGCCGGTGGCCCCGGTGCCAGAGGTGGTGGCGGCGGCGCGGCCCCGGGATTCGCGGGAGCCGGCCCCGCCACGGGGGCATTGGGCGGTTCGCTGCGCGCACCCGGCGGCGCGTTCGGCGGCAGCGGAACCGGTGTACCGGGAACGTCCGGGGGTATTTCACCCGGGCGCCCGGCGATCGGGATACCCGGTGTGGGCGGTAGCCCGTTCGGGTTCGGCGGCGACGCCATGACGTCGGGCGGGGCCAAGTCCGGGCCAGACAACGGGCCGAACGGACCTTGGTTTTGATTGATGCCCGCGCACGGCATTGGGTTCCACGGCCGCGGCAGCAGCTCCGGAGTCGGTGTGTACGAGCACGGCGATCCGGGTGGGACAGCCGGTCCCGGATGGTCCGGGGTGCCCTCCAACACCGGCGGTGCGGGGGGCGGCGCGCCGTTGGGGAGCCGAGTCCCGTTCGGATCGGGGAACCGGAACGCGGGCAGCCCGGCATTGCGCCAGAACTCCTCGGGGTCGATGCCGCGTTTCTTGAATGCCGCGTCGACCCACGGCTGCAGGATCCAGTACGGCAAGAGGTTCGCCAGGACCACCTTGAAGTACGGTCCCGACGCGATGGTCTCGTTGATAGATGCGGCGAATGTGCCGATGATTGTCAGCGCCTTAGCCAGGTCGTCCTTCCGCCTGACCAGCAGGTCGCTGACGATCCGCAACTGCTCCAAGACGTGGTTCAGGTTCGGGTTGTCGTTGATGAGCCCCTGCACCTGCAGCGAGAACGCGGACACGTTGCCCAGCAGCACACTGATGGCTCGGCTGCGTTCGTTGAAGGCTGCCAGTAGAGTCTTTGCGTTGACCAGGAGCCGATCGATCTGCTGACTGCGGTCACCCAGTACGCTGGCGACCTTATTGGCTTGTGCGAGAAGATGTTTGACCTCTTCGTCGCGTTTGCCGATGGTGTCGGAAAATCTGGCCACGCCGTCGAGGAGTGGGCTCAGGTGCGGGTAGGTCTGGTCGATGGTCTGCGACAAAACATTGAGTGACCGTTTGACGGTGTCGATGTCCCAGCCGGAGGCCGCCTTGGTCACGTCGAAGAAGGCGTCATAGATCTGATACGGCGTGGTGCTTTGGCCCACCGGCAACACCCCGTTCGGCCGCAGCTGCTGGGTGCCCCGCGGCTCGACTTCGAGCACCTTCTTACCCAGGATGGTGTCGGTCTTGATCGCCAGCCGGCTTTCGGTGCCGATGGTGTTGGTTCCCGTCGTGAACTTGATCACGACGTGGTCACCGTCAATCTTGAGTCCTTGCACGACACCGACGTTCAGACCGGCAATGCGCACTTTGTCGCCTTTGTTCAGTTGGCCGCTGTCGGTGAACTGCCCGTAGTAGCTCGGCTGGGCGAACAGCATCGGGACGCTGGTCATGGTTTGGCCGAACGCGACGATCATCAGCACCACCACCAGGCCCATGAGCCCGATGCGCAGCCGGTTGGGAGGTTCGAGCGTTCTCATTGCGGCGTGCACCTGCCCGTCGGCTGTTGCCAGATCCTGACCGTGCGCACCGGGCCACCGGCTTGCAGCCCGTTCCACCTGATCGTGATGTCGCAGGCGTAGAAGTTCACCCAGTCCCCGTACAGACCGATGGCGCGCCCGATTTGGTTCAGCGCGATCGGTGTCCGCCGAATCTGGTCCTCGTACTGATCCCGTTCATCGATGATCGGTTGCTGAATAGCCTCGAGGTAGTTCAACTCCTTGTGCAGCAGAGCGCGGTTGTCGGCGAGCAGGTCTGCTACCGTTCCGGCGGCGTTGCTGATGTTCGCGGTGCCGGCAGCCAGTGGCTCGGCGTGGTTCTTCAGCCCGGTGACCAGTCTCTCGAAGTTGTCGATGGTCTGGTCGAATTCCTTGCGATGCCTGGCCGTCGTGTCCAGCACGATGTTGACGTTCTTGATCACCTCACCGATCGCTTGATCACGTTCGGCGATATGGGAAGTCAACTGCGCGGTCTGGTCGAGGATGTCGTTGATCGTGCCCCCTTGGCCTTGGAACACGGTGATGATCGCCGTCGCGATGGTGTTGACCTTCTCCGGGTCGAGCGCCCGGAACAGCGGCTTGAAACCACCGATAAGCGCGTCGAGATCCAGGGCCGGCGATGTGTGCGACAGCGGGATGAATCCTCCCGGCGGCAGCACCCGGTCCGCGCCCTCGCCTTGGCCGCGTATCAATTCCATGTAGCGGTTGCCGATCAGATCCTGATAGCGGATCTGTGCGGTCGTGGACTGATACAGCGGTATCGCGCGGTCGACATTGAAGTCCACCCGCACCCGCCGGCCCCCGTCGACCAGCCGCACGTTTGTGACCTTGCCGACCTCCACCCCCGAGGCGCGCACGAATTGGCCGTTGCGCAGCCCGCTGGCACTGCTGAACTCCGCGGAATAGTTATAGGTCCGGTCGAAGCGCATTTGACCGAAAACCACGATGATCAGCACGGTGAACAGCAGCAGCACCATCGCGATGATGCCGAGCCTGACAGCGGTACCGGTGATTTTCATGGGTTGATCGTGTTGTCTCCTACTTGGCGGCCCCACACATACTCGATCGCGTACGGTGAGCCGGTGTCGATGTGGTTATACGGTGCGACGCTGTTGCCGGTGTCCATCACCAACTCGGGGGCTGGCCAGAAATCACGAGTAATGGTCTGCCAGCATCCCGGTGCACCGCCGGGTCCACCACGAGCGTTCACCCGCGGCAGGTTCTCCGGATAGATATAGGGATTCGGTGCACCGCCCACCAGGCCGGCCAGCCCTGCCAGATTCTGCGTGAGCAGGGTGGCGGTAATCCCAGCAGGGGTCAGAACGAATCCCAACCCGGACAGCGCCTCGGTTTCGGTTCGCAGCGCGTAGCCGCCGCGGCCACCTGTCCCCGCCGCGACCTTGGGTTCGACATCGTGGTAGTTGCGGACCGTGCAGTACAGCTCCGGGCTGTACGTGTCGAGCAGCTTGGCGGTGGGAACCAGGTCGGCGGCTCCTCGCTCCAGATATGGGCCGCCCCTGCGGAAAATGTCTTCACCGGTGTTGCCTAATCCGGCCGCGGCCAACAGGGCCTGATCCAGATCTTTTTCCTGGCGGTGCAGCGTGCGGGCCGTGATCACCGCGTTGTCGAGGAAGTCCAGCAGATCCGGTGCCGCATTGGCATAGGTGTCGCCGAGCGCCGCCAACTGCTGGATGTCGTGACGAACTTGCGGCTGCTGAGGGTTGACGTCGTCGAGGACGGCGTTCGCCTTGACCAACGACTGACCGAACTTGTCGCCCAAGCCGTTGAACGCCTCCGCGGCCGCACTCAGCGTCAGGTTGACCTTGACTGGATCGACCTTGCTGGTGATCGACGTAATCGTCTGGAACAACGTATTGATCTCCGTCGTCACCGACGTTGCGTCGATCACTTGCTGCGGCGTGATCCTTTGCGGGCTAGGGTTTTTCGGCGACGTCAGCGCCACGTACTTGTTGCCGAACACCGTGGTGGCCCTGATGCTGGCGTTCACGTTGGCCGGAATCAGCTTGATGTACTTGGGATTCACGTTCAGGGTGAACTTGGCCGCAGGCTTGCCGTCATGCTGCACTTCGGAAATGGCACCCACGCGGCCGATCTGGACGCCGTTATAAGTGACCGGGTTTCCGGGGTCCATCACCAAACCCGCCCGCGAAGACAACATGGTCAGCGGCGTCTTGGGGGTGAAATTGCCCCGAAACTGCCAGTACACCAGTCCAGTCACCAGCAGGGCGAGCACCAAAGCCACCAGCCCCGCCGTCTTGTACGGCGGGGTGCGAATAACGTTCTCTTTCCCTTGCGGATGCGTCATGGCGGTTACATCGTGAGGTTGAAGTTGGGGTTGACGCCGTAGAGCGCCAGCGCGGCAAACAGGGCAATGACCTGAACCGATACCAGCGAAAACCGCATCGACCGGCCGACGGCCTCACCGACGCCCACCGGGCCGCCGCTGGCGGTGTAGCCGTAGTAGCAGTGAGTGAGCATCACCAGACCGGCGATGATGATGGCCTCGACGAACGACCAAAGCACGTCCTCGGGGCGCAGGAATGACCGGAAATAGTGGTCGTAGGTGCCCGAGGGCTGGCCGTATAAGACGGTCGTGACGAGCTGCGGGGAGATGAACGACATGAGCATCGCCCCCGCATACAGCGGGATGATCACGATCAGACCGGCCATGGCGCGGGTGGACACCAAATAGGCGATCGACTTGATGCCCATGACTTCCAGCGCGTCGATCTCCTCGCTGATCCGCATGGCACCCAACTCAGCTGTCGCCCCGGCGCCGACCGTGGCCGCCAGTGCGACCCCGGTCACGACGGGGGCGGCGATGCGCACGTTGATCAGTGCCGCGAAAAAGCCGGTGAACACGTCGAACCCGATGTAGCCCAGCGACGCAAAGCCCTGGATGGCGACGAGCGAGCTGCCGGACAGCGTCACGAAAGCGACGATCGCGACGGTGCCACCGACGACGGCCATGGCACCGGTTCCCATGCCGATCTCGGCGATGAGCCGCAGCACCTCCTTGCGGTAATGACGCAGCACCCAGGCAAAGCCGATGCCGCCTTCCACCGCGAACCAGGCCATCTGCCCGACCCGGCCCAATTCGCGGCCCGCGGCGCCGCCGTAACGGCTGACGTTACGAGTTGCTCGCGGGAACCGGGAACGCAGTACGTCGATCGTCGACATGTCAGCGCCCCGTTCCGAACCGGACACCGATGGTGGTCAGTATTACGTTGACGGCGTACAGCGCGACCACACACAGCACCACGGTTTCGTTGACGGCCACGCCTAGTCCCTTGGAGCCACCCCGGACGGTCAGCCCGCGATAGCAGCCGACCAGGCCGGCGATCAGTCCGAACACGGCGGCCTTGACCGTAGCGATGACGACCTCCGGCAAGCCGGTGAGGAGGGTCAGCGATTGGAGGTAGGCGCCGCCCGACACGTTCTGCAGGTAGACGCCGAAGATGAAGCCGCCGACCAGACCCACCATGATCACTAGTCCGTTCAGCAGCGTGGCGCCCGCCGTCGCCGCACGGACGCCGGGGCCGCCCACCCCGTGGATGGGGTCGATGCCGAGGACCTCCATCGCGTCGATCTCTTCCCGGATCGTGCGCGCGCCCAAGTCGGCGCAGATGGCCGTCGAACCCGCACCGGCCACCACCAACACCGTGGTCAGCGGGCCGAGCTGGGTGACCGCGCCGATCGCCGCACCCGCGCCCGAGATGTCGGCGGCACCGGCCTGGGCCAGCAGCACGTTGAGCGTAAAGGTGAGAAGCACCGTCAAAGGGATGGAAACCGCGATGGTCGGCAAGATGCCGACTCGCATGATGAACCAGCACTGCAGGATGAACTCTCGTCCTTGTGGCGGCCAGTGAAAGAGCGCCTTGCCGGTCAGCACACACATCCGGAAGAAGCCGCCGACGGTTTTGAGCGGCGGACCCACTTGGTCACGGACATAGTCGGTGATCCGTGGCTGCTGCGTCGTCGTCACTACTGCCCCCTCACGATCCGAACGCGAGCCCCCGGGTGTAGCGGCGGTTCATGTCGCACGCCTCCTCCTTGCCCCGACCCTGGGTGTGTGACCGCCGCCTCCCTACTCACAGGTAGTAAGAGAGACCACAGGACTGTACCCGATGCCCTGAGGGCCGCACATCGCAATCCGCACAATTGGCCTTCCGTCGCAGCCATAGTGAAATTGTCGTTACCGTCAGGTCGCTGTTCTGGCTGGAGGACAGCTGTTTTCGGGGCCTGACCCGGGCGTCAGTGCGACGCCGTAGCGTCGCCGGAGCTCGGTCTTGAGCACCTTTCCGGCCGGGTTGCGGGGCAGCGCATCTACTATCTCCAGCCCCTTGGGATGCTTGTACCGGGCCAGCCGGTCCTTGAGGAAATCGTCAAGATCAGCGAGGCTCAACCGGCTTTGGGGGCCGACCGCTGCGACGGCAATGGGTACCTCTCCCCACTTCTCGTCCGCCCGCCCGATGACGGCAACTTCGACGATGTCGGGGTGGCTCGCGAGGACGTTCTCCACCTCGGCGCAGTAGATGTTCTCTCCACCGGAGATGATCATGTCCTTTTTGCGGTCGACCACCCAGACGTAGCCCTCGTCGTCCATGCGCACGAGGTCGCCGGAATGGAACCAGCCGCCGGCGAACGCCTCGGCGGTGGCTTCCGGGTTGTTCCAGTAGCCACTCATCAGGGTGGGTGCGCGGTAGACGATTTCACCGACTTCGCCGACCGGTAGGTCGTTCATGTTGTCGTCGACCACGCGGGCGGCGACGGTCGGGATCACCTTGCCGACCGATCCGCGCTTCCTGATGGCGTCCTCACCGAGCAGCATGCAGGTGACCGGAGACATCTCGGTCTGGCCGAACGCCGCCAATATTTGGGCGCCGGGGAAGGTTTCGGACATCTGCCGCAGCAGGGTGTCCGACGCCGGTGCCGCCCCCCAGGAGATCACCCGCAACCGCAGATTGCGCGGATTGGCCCGCTGTTCGGCGCATACCGCCTGCCACTGCGCGGGCACTAGGAAGATGCCGGTGACTTTCTCGGCTGCCAGGACATCCAGCAGCTGGCCGGGGTCGAATGCGCCCAACGGATGGATCACCGTCGGGATGCCGAGCAACATGCCGGTCAGCATGTTGCCGATTCCGGCGATGTGGAAGAACGGGACACCGATGAAGCCGACGTCGTTGACGTCGGCGCCGTGGGTGTAGAGCGCCGTCATCGTCTGCCCGGTGAGATTGGTGTGGGTCAGCACGGCGCCCTTGGGCCGACCGGTTGTGCCGGAGGTGTACATGATCAGCGCCGGCGAGTCATTGGGAATGTCGACCGGTGAGCCCGGCTCCCCGGTCTCGGTGACCAGATCTTCGTAGCCCAGCAGGCCGTCCTCGGTGGCGCCACCGGCGACGACGATCCCGCTCAGGCCCGGCTCGATGTCCCGAACAGCGGTCGCCACGTTCGCCAGCACCGGCTCGGTGATCATCACGTGCGCTTCGCAGTCGCCGACCAGGAAAGCGACCTCTGTCGGTGTGAGCCGGAAATTCACCGGCACCGCGATCGCGCCGATCATGTTGGCCGCCAGCACGGCCTCCAAGAACTCGGGGCGGTTGAGCATCAGGACCATCACCCGATCGCCGAAGCCGACCCCTCGACGGCTCAGCGCATCGGCTAGCGCGGCCACACGGCGCCGCAGCTGCCCCCAGGTCAGGGTTTTGCCCAGAAACCTCAACGCCGGGGCCTGCGGTTGCATCAGCGCATGCCGCTCGAGTTGGTTGACCCAGTTCTGCCGTCGCGAGAGGTAGGGCTGCTCAGTGGAGGCGGCCGTCTGGCCAGTCATCAGCGCGGTCAACTCGTGCTGCCCTTCCTTGGTGCGCGCGGCTGGCGGCAGGTTGATATTTGATCAAACTTAGTGTTGCGTGGGTCACATTATGGCCTGACGGTCGCTGAGACAAGTCCCCGAAAACCCAAGGTGAACACACCCCTTAAGGCATCGCTTTCCAGACAGCCGCGCAGCTGGCGTCCCGTGCGCCGGGCGCAGTTGTCCGACGAGGTCGCAGCGCACCTGCGTGCCGCGATGATGTCCGGCGCGCTGCGTCCTGGGACGTTCATCCGGCTGGACGAGACCGCGGCCCAGCTTGGGGTGAGCGTCACGCCGGTACGGGAGGCGCTACTCAAACTGCGCGGCGAGGGCATGGTTCAGCTCGAACCGCACCGCGGCCATGTCGTGCTGCCCCTGACCCGCCAAGACATCGCCGATATTTTTTGGTTGCAGGCCACCATCGCCACGGAGCTGGCCGCCACCGCCACCAATCTCATTACCGACGCCGAGATAGACGAGCTTGACCACCTCAACGAGGAGTTCACCGCAGCTGTCCGATCCGGCGACACCGAAGCGATCGCGTCGGCCGAGTTCGCGTTCCACCGCGCCTTCAATCTGGCCAGTGGCCGGATCAAACTGGCGTGGTTTCTACTGCATGCCGCGCGCTACATGCCCGCACTGGTTTATGCCGCCGACCCGGAGTGGGGCGCGGCCGCGGCGGACAATCACCGGCAGTTGATCAGTGCGCTGCGGCGCCGCGACACCGCCGCGGTGGTCGAGCACACCGCGTGGCAATTCACCGACGGGGCACGCCGCCTCACCCAGAAGCTGGAACGGACTGGGATCTGGCGCTAACCGGGCTGATGTTGATTGGCCGCTAGCTGCTCGGCCCGCCGCTTGAGGTTGTCGGCCAGGTAGTCCAGCACGTCGTTGACCATCTTCTTGACCATCGGCTTGGGCACCGACATCTCGGTCTCGACGTCCATGTCGACCGTCAGCAGCGATGTCGGGCCCATCTCGACCACGCTGAACAACTGTTCGTGCTTGGTGAAGTGGTGGCCCTGCTGCATCACCGTCTGAATCTGCGTGGGGCTCGGGTAGTACACGGCCTGAATGTAGGTGCCTTCGATGCCCTGCCACGCCATGTCCAGGCGCAGCTGGCTGGGGCGCCCGTCGTCGTAGCGGGCCAGCACCCAAAGACCTTTGATCTCCTCGTTCCATTGGGGGTAGGACTCGAAGTCGGCGACGATGCCCATGACGGAGGCCGCGTCGGCCGCAACCTCGACCGTCTTGCTCACGAACGGCATTGGCCGAGCATACGTGCGACAACTGAGCTAACTGATGCAGGCGGTAGCCAGGAGCGCTCGAATGGCATCGGGAATCGGTACCGGCTTGCGGTTGGTCCGGTCGACGTAGACGTGAACCCAATGCCCGAGCGCGGCGACCGCCGGCGGCTCATCAGCGGCGAGTTCCTCGGCGGCCCGGAACAGGCCGAGCCGATAGGTGACGCTGGTGCGTCCGAGCCGAGTCACCGCCAGCCCGACGACGAGGCGTTCCGGAAAGTGCAGTTCGGAGAAGTAGCGACAGCCGGACTCGGCGACGATTCCCTGCGCTGACATGGTGACCGGATCCACTTCGACGTTGGTGTTGATCCAGCCGTTGATTGCGGTGTCGAACAGTTGGTAGTAGACGGCGTTATTGAGATGGCCGAACATGTCGTTGTCGGCCCACCGGGTGAGCACCGGCCAGAGCACCGGAAAGTCACGGCTGGTGAGGTTGTCCGGTGTGGGCGGGACCGACGTCATGGTTGTATTCCAACATGTTTCGAATTCGGGGCGCCGTGCTGGAGCGGATCGGACTGCCGCGCCCCTACGCGCGATCGAAGCCAATCAAGGTGGCGGAGCTGGATTTGGCGCCGCCCCAGAACGACGAGATTCTGGTGCGCATCGAGGCGGCCGGGGTGTGCCATTCCGACTTGTCGGTGGTCGACGGCAACCGGGTACGACCAGTTCCCATGCTGCTCGGTCACGAAGCCGCCGGAATCGTCGAGCACATCGGTGACGGAATCACCGATGTGCTGGTCGGCCAGCGGGTGGTGATGGCGTTTTTGCCGCGCTGTGGGCGATGCCCGGCGTGTGCCACCGAAGGGCTCACCCCGTGCGAACCCGGCAGCGCGGCCAACACGGCGGGAACCTTGCTCGGCGGCGGCATGCGGCTGAGCAGCCGTGGCCGCCCGGTGTATCACCATCTCGGTGTATCGGGGTTTGCGACACAGGCTGTGGTCAACCGGGCCAGCGTCGTGCCGGTTGACCCCGACGTTCCGCCGAGGGTTGCGGCACTGCTTGGCTGTGCCGTCCTAACTGGCGGCGGAGCGGTGCTCAACGTCGGTGTCCCCCGGCCCGGGCAGACCGTCGTGGTCGTCGGGCTCGGCGGTGTGGGCATGGCCGCGGTGCTGACCGCATTGGCCTACGACGACGTTCGTGTTGTCGCCGTCGACCAACTGCGGGAGAAATTGGCGGCTGCCCGCGCCGCAGGCGCACACGAGGTCTACACGCCGCAAGAAGCAACCGACGCCGGTGTCAAGGCGGCGGTGGTAATCGAAGCTGCGGGCCACCCGGCCGCGTTGCAGACGGCGATCGACTTGACCGCTCCGGGCGGTCGGACCATCACGGTAGGGCTACCGGCGCCGGACGCTCGGATCAGCCTGTCGCCGTTGGGTTTTGTCGCCGAAGGCCGCTCGCTGATCGGCAGCTACCTCGGTTCCGCGGTGCCCAGCCGTGACATTCCGCGCTTTGTGGACCTGTGGCGCACGGGCCGGCTGCCGGTGGAATCGCTGGTGTCGTCGACGATCACCCTCGACGAGATCAACGAGGCGATGGATCATCTCGCCGACGGCACCGCCATTCGGCAACTCATCACGTTCGACTAGCCTTGTCAGCCGCCGACCGTGAAACCCACGACGCTGTATCGGCTTGCCGCGTCGCCAGTTTCACAGTCGCGAACGCATTAAGCGGACGATCGTCTCCGTGAAAGGAGAGCAGCGTGTGGCGGTGGTACTTGCGCATCAGCCCACCGGCACCAGCTCTGAATCGACCGGCAAACCGGTCTTCATGTCGCTGAGCAGTGTCTCGGTGGGGCAGACCGGCTGGCCTGAAACCCCAGCCGCCGCAAGCGCATGAGCCTTGAACGCCCGGGCCGCCCCGCTCAGCACATGCTTCACGGTGGTCGTCCGGCGCCCTACCGTCAACGGCCAACCGTCATTCCAGAGGGCGACTTCCGTGAGGCGGTGGTCGAGGGCGTTGAACACCAACTCGCGGACACGTGGGGTAGATGCGAACACATCTGCGCTGACTGCCAACCCGTGGCTCGGCCATATGGTGCTCGTCGGCGCGAACTGTGACTCCAACTCGACGGTTCGTACACCCAGAATCTGCAACGGGCGAGTATCGCGGTGCTGCGGCAAGATGACGGTCACCTCCCAGCCGGCCGCCGCGCGGTCATACAGCCATCCGCCAGCCGAGCGCACCACATCGACAAGGCTGTTCGCGACGACGTCGAGCCGATACTTGAGGACCGCAGCGGATGGATCGCTGACGTGCTCCGCTGAGTGTGGGTTGAGCGCCAGGGTGGAGGTCGTCATCGCATCCCTTCAGCATCCAGCCGATTGCGCCGGGATATGACCCGGCCAACACAGCGTGACAGTTTTGGTCGAATCTGTAAAGTCGGTCAGGTCCGGCCGCCGCGGCGCGCCTCGAGTTCGACGAGGATTTCTTCGGTGTGTTCCCCGAGCTGCGGCGCGATGGATCGGGGCGTCCATGGGGTGCCGTGGAAGTCCGCCGGCGTTGCGACCATCGGGACGACTCCGCTCGGATCGGGTACGTCGACCAGGCCGCCGGCGGCGTGGAACTGCGGGTCGGCCACGACGTCTTCGATCGAGTTGATCGGCGACCAGAAGAACTCGGGTTCGCTGGCGAAGATCTCTGCCCATTGGTCGAACGGTTTGGTCGCAAAGATCTCGTCCAACTGGGCGATGAGCTCGAGGGCATTGGTGGCGCGGGCTCGGCCATCGGCGAAGCGAGGATCGGTGAGCCAGTCGGTGCGTCCCACGGCGCGGCAGAGTGCCGGCCAGTGCCGGTCGCCTTGCAGCCCGACAATCCAGAACCGCCGCCCGTCGCCGGCGGTGTAGTTGTTCATGCACGGGTTGGCCATCGACTCGCGTTGCCCGATGGCGATGGATCGTCCCGTCATCAGGTAGGTGTTCAGGTCGAAGCTCACCGTGTAAGCGCCCTGGCGGTACAGCGACGTGGTAACCAGTTGCCCGGTTCCGGTTCGGCTACGGGCGAGCAGCGCGGCGCAGATCGCCGCTGCCAGCGTCATGCCGGCCGTGTGGTCGCCCATGCCGCCGCGTTGAAACGGCGGCGTGTCCCCGGGCCTGGTGAGCAGATGGGCCACCCCGGCGCGGGCCCAGAACGCCGCGATGTCGTAGGCGGCCTGATCGGCGTCGGGCCCGGTTTCGCCGTAGCCGGTGATCAGCCCGTAGACCAGGCGGGGGAAGGCGGCGGCCACCGACTCGAAGTCGAGGCCCAGCCGCTGCAGCGCCCGCAGGCGGACGTTCGTCACGAAAACGTCGGCGTCGCTGAGTAATTCGAATGCAGTTGTGCGGCCGTTGTCGGTGGTGAGGTCGAGGACGATGCTGCGCTTGGCGCGGTTGTCCATCTCGAACGGCGGATTGGTGTCGAGGTCGAGTCCGAGCATCCGACCGAACGCACGTCCTGGGTCGCCGGTGGGCGGCTCGATCTTTACGACGTCCGCGCCCCAGTCGGCGAGGATGCCGCCGGCGGCCGGGCCGGCCACCCAGACGCCGAGCTCGACGATTTTGACGCCCTCCAATGGTCCGGCCACAAGGGATCCTTCCGCCCATTACAGTTTCACGTGAATTTGTAAGCTCGCCCGATACGTCGGCCAACCTCGGAGGCTATCCGCCGGTGACCCACCATCCGGTGGTTTCATCAGCGGTGGCGCACAGCGCCCGCCGGCTGGTACCTGCCCTAGGCCCGTTTTCCGCACTGGTTGAGTGAAGGGACCTGGTTGCGGCGGGT
>NZ_CAXUCH010000107.1:0-14141 GCF_964249325.1 uncultured Mycobacterium sp.
CGCCGAGACTGACGCCACGCATGCGGTGGCGATCGTGCACACCGACTACGTCGCGCAGGTCAGCCTGCTGACCAACCTGGCAGCAGCGATGCGGGCATCCGGCCGTGGATCGCTGGTGGTGTTCTCGTCGATCGCCGGGGCGCGGGTGCGCCGCGCCAACTATGTCTACGGTTCGGCCAAGGCGGGCCTGGACGGCTTCGCCAGCGGATTGGCCGACGCGCTGCACGGCAGCGGGGTGCGGGTACTGATCGTGCGGCCAGGATTCGTGATCGGCCGCATGACGCAAGGTATGACGCCCGCGCCGCTGCCGACCACGCCAGCGCGGGTTGCCGACGCAACCGCGCGGGCGCTCGCCAAGGGCCGGCGCACGGTGTGGGTTCCGTGGGCATTGGGGCCGGCGTCCGTCGCGATGAGGCTGCTGCCGCACTTCGTCTGGCGCAGGATGCCACGATGAACCGCCGCGCTGGCGACGATGCAGAGCGAAGCGATGAGGAGGAGCGGCGCCAATGATCCGCGCTGGCGACGATGCAGAGCGAAGCGATGAGGAGGAGCGGCGCCAATGATCGTGGTCGTGGGAATCGGCGCCGACGGCATGGCGGGCCTGTCGGAGGTATCCCGCTGCGAACTGCGCAGGGCCACAGTCGTTTACGGGTCGCAGCGACAACTCGATCTGCTCGACGACACCGTAGCGGCCACGCGCTGGCAATGGCCGTCCCCGATGCTGCCCGCGCTGCAGGATCTGCTCGACGACGAGGCTGACGTGCACGTGCTGGCCAGCGGTGATCCGTTGCTTTACGGGATCGGCGGCACGTTGATTCGGCGCTTCGGCGCCGAGCGGGTGCGGGTACTGCCGCACGTATCGGCGGTGACGCTGGCGTGCGCGCGGATGGGCTGGACCGTTCCCGACACTGAGGTGATCAGCCTGGTCACGGCACCGCCGCATACCGCGATACGCCGGGGCGGGCAGGCGATCGTGCTGTCCCGCGACGCCACCACTGCGACGGGTCTGGCGCGGTTGCTCACCGAGAATGGCCGTGGGGCCTCGGAGTTCACCATTCTTGAGCAGCTCGGCGGCCCGGCGGAACGCCGCCGTGACGGAACGGCCCGTGAGTGGGTCGCCGACGCGCCTCTCGACGTCGACGACCTCAACGTCATCGCGGTGCGGTATCTGCCCGACGAGCGGGTCTGGCCGTTGCCCGACGACGCGTTCCTTCACGATGGGCAGATCACGAAACAGAACGTGCGGGCGCTGACGCTGGCAGCGCTGGCACCAAGGCCGGGGGAGCGGTTGTGGGACGTCGGCTCGGGCTCGGGCAGCATCGCGGTCGAGTGGTGCCGGAGTTGGCGTGGCTGCACCGCTGTGGCCTTCGAACGGGACGAGCAGCGCCGCGACCGCATTCCCCGCAACGCCGCCGCGTTCGGTGTAAGCATCGACGTACGTGGCGCAGCCCCTGTCGCTTTCGACGGCGCGCCGACACCGTCGGTGATCTTCATCGGCGGCGGCCTCACCCAGCCGGGCGTGTTCGATGCGTGCCTCGGGCACCTGCCCGCCGGTGGGCGTTTGGTCGCCAACGCAGTGACCGCGGAGTCCGAAGCGTTTGTCGCGCAGGCACATTCGCGGCTAGGCGGGCAGCTGCGGCGCTTCCAGCACTACCACGGCGAGCCGCTCGGCGGTTTCACGACGTGGCGCCCGCAGCTGCCGGTCACCCAGTGGGAGGTGACCAAGGCATGACGGTGTACTTCATCGGCGCCGGCCCCGGCGCCGCGGACTTGATCACCGTGCGGGGGCAGCGGCTGCTCAGACAGTGCCCGGTGTGCCTTTACGCCGGCTCGATCATGCCCGACGACCTGCTGACGCTGTGTACGCCGGGCGCCCGGATCGTCGACACCGGGCCCCTCACCTTGGAGCAGATCATCGGCGAGATCGCCGACGCCCACGCCGCCGGACACAATGTCGCGCGGCTACATTCGGGTGACCCGTCGTTGTACAGCGCGCTGGCCGAGCAATGCCGTCGGCTCGACGCACTGAGCATCGACTACGACATCGTGCCGGGCGTCCCGGCTTTCGCGGCAGCGGCCGCTGCTTTGCGCCGGGAGCTGACCGTCCCCGGGGTGGCCCAGACGGTGACGCTCACCCGAGTGGCCACGGTGTCGACACCGATGCCGCCCGGTGAAGATCTGGCCACGCTAGCCCAAGCCGGTGGCACCCTGGTGCTGCATCTGGCTGCCGCGCAGATCGACGCGATCGTCGAGCAGCTGCTAGCTGCAGGCTACCGTACCGAAACACCCACGGCCGTCGTCGCTTTCGCCAGCTGGCCGCAACAGGTCGTGCTGCGCGGCACGCTGATCGACATCGCACAGCAGATGCATGACGCGGAGATCACGAAAACAGCGGTCATCATCGTCGGTGACGCGCTGGCTGCGGTGGAATTCGCCGATAGCTACCTGTATTCACTGGCCCGGCGAAGGACGCACTAATGCGTGTCTTAGTGCTCGGCGGCACCGCCGAAGGCCGAGCACTGGCTGCGCGGCTACACCCCGAAGTCGACGTCATCAGCTCGCTGGCCGGCCGGGTGCCGGATCCCGGGCTGCCGGTTGGGCCGGTGCGTATCGGCGGGTTCGGCGGTGTCGACGGGCTTCGAAAGTGGTTGCGGGACAAGCATATCGACGCCGTTGTCGACGCCACGCACCCATTCGCGGCGACCATCACCGCGCATGCTGCGTTAGCCTGTAAGGAGCTGCGGCTCCCGTACGTGGTGCTGGTCCGCCCGGCATGGGATCCCGGCGACGCGATCAGGGTCACGTCCGATGCCAGGGCCGCGAAAGCCGTTGCGGAGCAGGGATATTCACGTGTTTTCGTGACCACCGGGCGATCCGGTGTCGCAGCGTTCGCCGACGGCGACGCATGGTTTTTGATCCGCGCCGTCACCGCACCAGATGCTGATCGGCTGCCGCGCCGTCACCAGCTGCTGCTCTCCCGGGGACCGTATGACTATGACGGGGAATACGCATTGATGCGTGAGCATCGCATCGACGCGCTGGTCACCAAGAACAGCGGCGGCGAGATGACGCGGGGCAAGCTGGACGCCGCAGCTGCGCTGGACATCGCGGTGGTTATGGTGGATCGCCCGCCGCTGCCGGCTGGCGTGACGACGGTGGGCACGGTCGACGCGGCGGTCGCCTGGGTTGCGGACGCACTGTAGCGGCGTCTATTGCCTACCGCGATGTCGCCGATCGCTATCGCAATGGCCGATGTAGGGACCGCTAGATCGCTACCTGCTCAACCAAAGCGGCTGGCTCCTGATCTGTTCATCCAGTTTTCGTCGACGGTGGTTGGCCGAGGCCGCGCGCCACAGCATGGCGGGCCGCAGCAGTCGCGTCGGCGGATCGAGGAGTGCGGTCACCTTGGTGAACTGATTAAATGGGGCAGCGTCGCGCCACGTCGCCGATGGGTTCGGCGTCGCGCAGCGCGGCCAGCACATGCGGCGGGGGGAATTGCTCGGCGAAGTCGCACATGGCGGAAAGCTGGCCGGGCGGCACCCGGCCAGCTACCCCGAACATGGTGAGCATCCCCCTCTCATGCTCACAACGCAGGAAGCCCATCCCGGTGGGCCGGCCGGGCACCACACCGACCATGACGCCCATCTCGCGAAGTGCGGCAGGTCGCATTCGCAGTAGCTGACCCGCATAGGCCAGGTAGACCACCACCTGTTCTTCCACCGGGCGGCCGTAGCCCAGTTTCTCCAGCCACACCGGCGTCCGGCCCGCGCGCCCGGTCGCATCGACGACCAGATCAGCCGGCACAGCGACCCCTCGCCCGCTGTGCCGGTCGATCGTCCGGGCGCCGGTGACGTGGGCGTGGTCCGCCGTCGACGTCAAGGCCACGACATCCTGATTCTCAAGGAACGTGACGTTGTCGATGGCGCGGACACACCGCCGTACGTGGTGCTCCAAGAACGGCCTGCTCGTCAGATAAGCAGTGAGATCCTCGGCCGAGCCGGTGTTGACGGCCCGATGCCCGGCAAGGTTGAAGCAGCTTCGACGAGTCCCCGCCGTCGAAGTAAGGCGCACGATCGGCGACCAGCTCGTCGAGAATCCCCGGGAACAGCTTCTCCAGCGCCTTCGCACCCCCTGCCAGCAGGGCATGTAGGTGACGCCCCTGCGGTATCCCACGGCGGTTGGTGTGTTCCTCCGGCAGCATGTCGCGATCTACCACTGTGACCGTCTCGAAGAAGTCCGATAAAGCGCGGGCAGCCAGCAGATCGGCCATGCTCGCACCCAACACCACTGCGCGGTCACCAACCTTGGCCATTGCACACCCGCTTTCGTCGAGCTGTCTGGCGACGAAAGCCATGCTCATGGCGATGGCCGGGACGGCATAGCGTAGTCGACTACTCGAGGTTGCTGCTGAACTGCCACGTCAAGCACGGGTGCACGGCTATAGTCGGCCCGTGATCAGCGGCGATCCGCTGACCGGGCGTGAGAGCGAACTGAAAGTTATTCGCCGTGCCCTGAGCGGTTTTGGCAATAGCTCTGGCGTCGTCATCGCCGGAGCCGCCGGCGTGGGTAAGACCCGGCTCGCTCGAGAGGTAGTGGCCCGCGCTGCCGCGGCCGGTGACCGCACCAACTGGATTGCCGGCACCGAATCGGCGCGACCGCTTCCGCTGGGCGCATTCGCCGCCCTGCTCACCGACGCGATCGCAGACCCGTTGCCCAACGTGCGGCGCGTGATCAACACCTTTGTCGCCCAACAAAATCAATCTCGTGTATTGATCGGCGTCGACGACGCACATCTTCTTGACGGGCTGTCGGCACACGTCGTGCACCAATTGGCGTCGACCCGTGGCGTGCGACTTGTCGTTACCGTGCGAACAGGCGCCGACGAGCCCGATGCCGTCACGGCGTTGTGGAAGGACGAGCTGCTGATGCGGCTGCATCTCCGACCGCTTTCGGCCGAGGCAACGCGCTCGCTGATCGAATCCTCCGTCGGTGGACGGGTGGATGCCCGCAGCGCCGAGCGGTTCTGGAAGCTAACAGGCGGCAACGCGCTGTTCTTGCGGCAGCTGCTCGCCGACCAGATCGAGGCTGGCCGAATGCGGCAGGTAGCCGGCGTGTGGATGTGGGACGACGATGTCGTGGTATCGCCCAACCTCGGCGACATGCTGGGTCGGCAACTGAGTCGGATGAGCCCGGGTGTGGCACGTGTCGTCGACACCTTGTCGCAGTGCGAACCCCTTGGCGTGGAACTGCTTTGCGATCTGGTGCGCCGGCGAGACCTCGAGTCTGCTGAGCAGATGCGTCTGATCACTGTGGAGCGGGTCGGCAACGAGCGGCTGGCGCGGCTGGCGCATCCGCTGTTCGGTGAGCTTCGCCGCGTGACCGCCGGGGAACTCTATCTGTCGAAGATCCGTGGACGGTTGGCACGGCGACTGGGCCAGGAGGTCGACCGCGACATGCGGGCAACAGTGCGCCGGGCCCTGCTCACGCTCAACTCCGATTTGGATCCTGACCCTGACTTGTATCTCGAGGCGGCGCGCTTCGCGATGATGCTGTTGGACCCCGATTCGGCCGAGCGGTTCGCGGCCGCGGCAGCGGCTTGCGGTGCACCCGACGCGGCGCCGATGCGGGCAATGACACTGGTGCTTCTTGGCCGAGGGGAACAAGCCGAGCACGTTCTCCGGGACGTCTGTGAGAGTGGTCGCCAGGACAGTCATCGATGGTCGACCATCCGGGCGGCCAATCTGATTTGGATGCTCGGCCGGCCTAAAGAGGCAGCGGCCATTCTCGACGGCCTGGCGGTGCCAGCCGAATCACCATCCGACCGCGATGCACGGATCGCCATCGAAGCCTGCGTCGACGCGGTGTCTGCCCGCTGCGTTGCCGCGGAAGAGAAGGCCCGGGCAGCACTTGGTTCGGGGACCCTTTCGGATTTTCACGCGATGATGGCGTCGGTCGCGTTGGTCATGGCGGTGGGGGCACTGGGTCACGTCGACGATTTGGGCGTCGTCGCCGAACGGGCCATCGAGCGGGCAATCACCGCGTTCGAATCGTCGCCAATGCGATTCTGGTTCGGCGCTGTCTACGCCCGAGCCTGCCGGTTGACCGGCCGGATCGACGAGTGCGTGCAGTCCGCGCGGCGGATCGCGGACTCGGCCCGAGACGTTCCCGGTCTCGCATACGCCAACCTGGCATTCTTGTTGGGGCACGCCGATCTTGTGCGTGGTTCCGTTGGCGACGCGGTCGGGCTCTTGCGCGAAGCCCGCGCTGGGGTCGAAAAGCACGGCGCTACAACCGGTTTGCGTCCAGCCAGTTGCTTCGGGTTGGCTGAAGCGCACGCCAAACTTGGGCAGGTGGCCGCAGCGGAGGAAGCGCTGGCCGACGCGCAGGCTTTCGTGCCAGCCGAATATCTGTTCATGCAGACCGCTTTGTCTCTGGCGACCGGCTGGACGCTGGCGGCCAAAGGTCTTCTGAGCGACGCCATCGTGACCGCGCGTGATGCGGGCATAGCGGCGCGCGAGCGCGGTCAGCCGACCCATGAGCTTGCGTGCCTTCAGGCAGCAGCCCAATGGGGGGACGCGTCGGGCGCGAGTCGAGCGTGCGAACTGGCTGACGCGCTATCGCTTCCTCTAGCGAATACTGTTGCGCTGCATGCTCGATCGTTGCTGACTGGCGACGGTGAGGGCCTACTCTTGGCATCGTCGAGATACCGGGCGATCGGTGATCGGGCCGCCGCAGCCGATGCTGCCGCACAGGCCGCTGCCGTCTTCACCGGCGGCCAGCAGCGTCAGCGGGGACTGTACGCGGCGGCGATCGCGCGGGAACTGGCCGACGAATGCGGCGGGCTGTGCACGCCGGCGTTGCGCAGCATGGTCGGGCTTCCGCTGAAGGGTCGCCAGCGTGAGGTGGTCGAATTAGCCGTCGCCGGTTTGTCCAACCGCGAGATCGCCGAGCAGCTGGTGATGTCGGTGCGCACGGTTGAAGGCCACCTCTACCGGGCTTGCCAGCGCGTTGGGGTGAACACCCGCGACGAGCTCAGTACGGTGATCCGAGCCGGCATGGCAGACCGGTGACAGATGATGGGCGCTGAGGTAACCGGGCTGCATCTGGTTGTGTGCCGACGGTTTGGCGACGCCGTGCGAACGGGCGAAGGGAAATGGGATCGCCGGTCTCCATGCGAGTCGTGGACAGCACGGGACGTCGTCGAGCATGTGATCGGCTTTCACGACGCGCTAATTTTGCGGCCCTTCGGATTAAAGCCGGACCGTCCGCGCGACGACCCGCGCCGACGCTGGCAGCTGACCTTTGACCAGCTGTGCGTGGCATTCAGTCGCGGCGATCTACTCCAGCGGGTCGTCGAGGTGCCGGCCGTCGGGACCAATCCACCCGCCCGCCGCGAGCTGACGACACTGCTGCCGCGACTCACCCAAGACGTGTTGGTGCACACCTGGGATCTGGCTCGTGCCCTCGGAGCCGATGACAGGCTTGATCCCGATTGGTGCGCATTGTTTTTCGAGCAGCTGCCCGCGGACCGCGACGCGCTTAGCGCATCGGGGATGTTCGGCGCCCCTGTGCCAATCGACGACGAGGCTGACATCCAGTCGAAGCTTCTCGCCCGCCTTGGCCGCGATCCGTGCTGGCAGGCTACGTGACGGCCGAGTGGCCAGTTATGACACGTCAGTTCGCGAAAAGCGTGCAATAAGTGGCCACTCGGCGCTCTAGGACGGGTAGCGCCGCGGGGTGAATACCCGGTCGTCGTACCACTGAGTTTGCGACGAGCCGACGATCAGCAGGCAGCGCATGTCGACCTGGGCCGGATCCAGATCGGCCAGCCGCACCACCGTGACCCGTTCACCCGGGCCCGACACGTCCCGACCGATCACCACCGGGGTGCCGGGGTCGCGGTGGGAAAGAAGCAGATCCCGCATGGCGGCGACCTGCCAGGTGCGCGTCGTCGACGCCGGGTTGTAGATCGCCAGCACCATGTCGGCGGCAGCCGCGGCCGAGAGCCGGGCCGCAATGACATGCCACGGTTTGAGCCGGTCGGACAACGAGATCACCGCATAGTCATGACCCAGCGGCGCGCCGACCCGGCTGGCGACCGCCTGCGCGGCTGTCATCGCCGGAATGACTCGGACCGCAACGCCGGGCCACTGCTTGGCCTCCTCGAGCACCGCGGTGGCCATCGCGAACACTCCCGGATCACCGGAGGACACCACTGCCACCGCGCGGCCTTGCTCGGCGAGCGCACAGGCGAGCCGGGCGCGTGCCACTTCGTCGGTGTTGTCGCTGGGATGACGACGTTGATCTTCGCGGGCCGGGACGCGATCCAGGTAGGGGCTGTAGCCGATCAGGTCCGTGGCAGCGGCCAATTCCCGGCGGCTTTCCGGCGTCATCCACTCGATGTGTCCGGGACCCAGTCCCACCACGGCGACGGCACCAGCCTGCGCTTCGCGAGAGCGACCGCCCGGCAGCAGCGCCAGCGAGAAGTACGGGACGGTGTCCTGGTCGACGTCCGCGGCGGGCAGCACGCGCTGCCCGGTGGTGCTGGCACGCTCCACATAGAAGGCGTCGTCGAGTCGGCCGGATAGCGAAAGTGCCTCGCGCACAGCGGGATAGGAGCGTCCGAGTTTCAGAACCACCGCGGCGTCGGCGTCCGCCAGCCGGCGGGACAGCTCGGCGACACCCAGCGTGCCGGGCAGCACCGACAGCACCTCGTCGCCGGCTACCAGCGGTGTCGCGATCGCCGCCGAAGCCGCGCTGACCGACGTCACACCCGGCACGATGACCGCGTTGAACCGCTCGGTCAGCCGCGTGTGCAGATGCATATACGAGCTGTAGAACAGGGGATCGCCCTCGGCCAGCAGCGCCACATCGCGTCCGGCGTCCAGATGGGCCGCGATCCGCTGGGTTGCCTGCACGTAGAAATCCTCCAGCGCACCGGCGTAGCCACCGGGGTGATTCGTCCCCTCGGTGGTCACCGGGTAGACAAGGTGCTCCTCGATCCGACCCGGCCGCAGATACCGTTCGGCGATGCCGCGCGCGATGCTGCGGCCGTGGCGGGCGCTGTGATAGGCCACCACGTCGGCCTCGCCGATCACCCGGGCCGCCTTGACGGTCACCAACTCCGGGTCGCCGGGCCCCAACCCGACGCCGAACAGCGTGCCGCGACTGGTCATCGGATGCTCGGCGCGATCGCGTTGACGGCGGCGGCAGCCATCGCGCTACCGCCGCGGCGGCCTTGCACTATCAGATACGACATCCCGCGCGGGCGCTCGATGAGCTCCTGCTTGGACTGCGCCGACCCCACGAAGCCGACCGGGCCGCCCAGCACCGCCTCCGGTGCGGGCACGCCGTCGTCCACCAATTCCAGTAACCGAAACAGGGCCGTGGGCGCGTTGCCGATGGCCAGAACGGCGCCCGCCAACCGATCGGCCCACAGCTCCACCCCAGCGGCCGAGCGCGTGGTGTGCCGGCGAACGGCCAGCTCGGCGGCTCGCGGGTCGGCCACCAGCGACACAACCTCATTGCACCGGGGTAGCCGAGTAATCCCGGCAGCCACCATGGAGGAATCGCACAGCACTGGCGCGCCGCCGGCCAGCGCGGCGCCAGCGCGGGCGACGACGTCGTCGGTGTAGGCGACATGCTCGGTCAGGTCCACCTGGCCGCAGGTGTGGATCAGCCGGACGACGACCTGCTCGACGTCGGCGGGAAACCGTTTTAGGTCCGCTTCGGCCCGGATTGTCGCGAACGACTGCCGGTAGATCTCGGCGGCATCGCGAAGGTACTCGAGCACCCGCTCACCTTAAGACCTGTTCTGCAGGTGGCGACCCGCTGCGCCGGCTTCGCCGCGCAGCAGCCGATAGCCGTCTCCGGTCGCCACCAGGACCTCACCCGCCGGGGAGCTGCCGCAGGCGCGCTCGCAGCCGACGAAATGGCGGTGCACGCCCGAATCCACACCTAACGACGCCGCGGCGTCGGCCCGCACATCGGCGGCCGACCGGGCGCAGCCCGGGCTGCCGGTGCAGGCGCTGACCGAAAGCCACGGGGAGTTCTCGTCGAACACCAGACCCGATGGAGCCAACACCCGCAGGGCAACATCGGCCGTTGCCTCGTCGAGATCGCACACCAGCACCGAGCGCCACGGCGTGACCACCAGCGGCGCCTCGACCGCGGCCAGCAATTCGGCGGCCCGAGCGCTCAACACCCCAAGCGGCACGGCCGCGCCCAGCGCGATGCGCCCGTCGTCCTGGGGTAGCCATCCCACCGGCGGCCGAAGGACAGCAGTGCACCCAGCAGCGAGCTGCACACCCGGCAGCAGGACGGATATGTCAACTAATTCGCTGACCCGCCAAGCCTTTTCGCGGACGGCGACAAATTTCGTCGCCAGCTCCACCAATGTCGACACGGCGTCGTCGACACCCAGGCGAATGCCGGTCGCCTGCCCCGCAAGTAGCAGCGCGACGCCGTCGTCGCCAACATGCACGCCGATGTCGGCCGCCAAGCCCGACACGTCGCCGCGTCCGTCGTCGAGGCTGAACCAGAACCGGCCCGGCAATCCCGTCAATGTCGGCTGAGCTTGGATTGCCCCATCCAGCTCGGCGACCCATGGCCGCACATCGGCTCGGCCGCCTACCCGCCCGGATAGCGGCGAGGCGACGATATTGCGAACCCGTTCGTGCGTCGCCGACGGCAGTAGACGGGCCCCGGCCAGCGCATCGGCCACCGCATCCGTGTCGGTGATGCCTCGGATCTGGACGTTTCCGCGCGCCGTCAGCTCCAACACCGCGGAACCGAACCGGCTCGACACATCGGCCAGCACCGCCCACTGCTGGGCGGTGATCATCCCGCCGGGTAGGCGCACTCGCACCAGCGCGCCGTCGGCGGCCTGGTGTACCTGCAGGGCACCAGGGCAGGCATCGACGTCGCGCGCTCTGCTCACCCCGCCTACCGTACGGCCGATCCGCATCGAAGTCGCGGCACCAGGGGCCTTGCGCACCAACCGCCGATAGGATGCTAAGCGCCGCTAACGAAGTTGGGTAAAGAGAAGGATTTGTGGCAGCCAAAACCTGGCATGCGCCCAATCTCGGCGTTGAATACCTCGTATAGGGATAAGCGGATCGCGATCTGAGGGCTTCACCGATGGCTGAAAGCTCGATGACATGGGTGGACGGGGCGTTGGTCACCATCGACCAGCGTGCGCTGCCGCACGAGGTGCGTTGGCTACGGATCACGACGGTCGACGAGCTGATCGAGGCAATCCAGACGTTGGCCATTCGCGGGGCCCCGGCGATCGGGCTAGCGGGGGCGTTCGGTGTGGCGCTGGCGGCGTTCAGGCACGCCGGTGATGCCGAGAAAGTGGCAGCGGAAGCTGCCCGAATCGCCTCGGCACGACCGACCGCCGCCAACCTTGCTTGGGCCGTGCAACGCGCACTGGCCAAGCTGCCACAGGGCGCCCAGGCGGTGCTGGAGGAGGCGCTCGAGATCCTGGCCGAAGGCGACCGCGTCAACCGGGCCGCCGCCATCCATGCGGCTGATCTGGTGCAGCGGTTGTGCCCGGACCGGCCGCTGCGCATCCTGACCCACTGCAACACCGGGCCGCTGGGTACGGCCACTTTCGGCACGGCGCTGGGCGCGCTGCAGGTGCTGCATACCCGCAATGCGATCGACGAGGTCGTGGTCGATGAGACCCGCCCGCTGCTGCAGGGAGCCCGGCTGACGACCTGGGAGCTCGGTCAAGCCGGAATCCCGCATCGGTTGGCCGTCGACTCGGCCGCGGCGTGGGCGATGGCTGCCGGGCAGGTGGACTGCGTGCTGGTAGGCGCCGACCGGATCAGCGCCGACGGGTCGGTCGCCAACAAGATTGGGACCTACGGCCTGGCCCTGGCCGCTCACCACCACCGCATCCCGTTCCTCGTCGTCGCGCCCGAATCGACCCGCGATCTGGCCACCAAGACCGGACGCGGCATCGTGGTCGAGCAACGCGACGCGACGGAAATCACTCACGTCGGCGACGCCGCCACAGCACCAACCGACACCGCGGTGTTCAACCCCGCGTTCGACGTCACCCCGGCAGAGCTGGTCACCGCCGTGGTCACCGAGAACGGCGTAATCGGCGATGTCAAGCATCCTGCGGGGGGCCAGATTCCGGACATCGCGCGGGAGTTGTATGCGCGCGGCTGGATGCCGGGCACTGCAGGCAATATCTCGGTGCGCGCTGGCCACACCGCGCTGATCACCGGCAGCGGCTTGTCCAAAGGACAGCTCACCATCGGCGATCTGGTGACGGTGGATATCGCTGACTCCCAGCAACTTTCGGGAAAACGGCAGCCGTCGGCCGAAACCGCGATCCACACCGCGATCTACCGCGCCACCGACGCCCAGGCGGTCGTGCACGTACACCCGCGCCTCGCCACCACCCAATCGATCGACGTGCCAGCTGCCTTGCGGTTCAGCGGCTACGAGCTCATCAAGGGGCTCGGCGCATCCGACACCATCGACATCCCGGTGTTTGAAAACCACGGTGAAGTGGCCCGTATCGGCGCCGACATCGAGCGCCATCTGACCGAGCACCCGGAAGCGCCGCCGGTGCTTTTCGTCGCCGGACACGGCGTCACGGCATGGGGTGCCGACCTGGCGCAGGCCCGCGACCGCGTGGAATGCCTTGAGGCCATGTGCGAGCTGGTGACGCTGAGCGGTCGCCGCGAGATCGGGACTCACCGGGAGGAACCGAGATGACCGCGTCAGAAATCACGCCGCAGGCTCATTGGTGTGGTGGCCGGGATATCGCCGCCGGCGATCACCGATCGGGCAATCGGCGTCAACGCGTCAAGCAACGCTGAGATTTCGTCGTCGTCAAGACCGTCGAACGCCCGCAGCGACAGCGCGTCGGTGGTGTCTTCGACATGGTGTTTGAGCTCCGTGCCGACGGCGGAAAGCGCGCCGTCGTCGGTCAGCAGCCCGCGGTCGGCGAGGCTTTGTTCGCAGGCCCGCCACTCGGCGTCGTCGTAGTGGCGGGTGCGCTTGATGTAGTCCGCGGGCACAGCTTGGGCCGCGGCATGCAGCACATTGGATTCGCGCCCGGAGATCCCGGCGGCGGCCAGCACCGCGATATGGCCGTCACCGCGATGCTCGCGCAGCAGAGTGGTGGCATGCCACAGCGCGGCCACCGGATCTGTCGGCCAGGGCAGCGCCAGATTGGCCGCATACAGCGCCCGGCCGTCCACCGATGCTGTCTGCGCCGCTTTTATTACCAATTCGACTGCGGTGCGGACATTGTCGTCGTCGCCGCGCACGCCGCATCGTTGTAACGCGGCCACCGCCGACTCTTCGCGGGCCCGCAGGACCAACTGCGGGCCTGCGATTTCCCACGCCGCGGGAAGGGCTTTGGCGACGCGCCATTGCGCGAAGTTGTAGAACAGCGCCGTGACAACGGGCGGCGGCACCGGCCCCAGCGGCGCCGACCGCGCAGCGAAGTAACCCATCCAGAACCCGCGATAGCCCAACGCGTCCAAAGCGGCGCGTACCTCAGGCGCGAAGTAGGTGACGGCATGGACGGGCTCGAAGCGATCGTAGAAGCGGCGGGCCAATTCGGGTGCACGTTGCATTGCTGCAGTTAACCACCGGCCGGCGCGGCCCGAGATCGGGTGCCGTCGGCAGCGCCCCGCACGGCCTGCGGTACGAATGACGGGTGCCCGAGCCGACCGTGCTGTTGTTGTCGACGTCCGACACCGACCTGATCACTGCGCGCGCCAGCGGCGCCAATTACCGGTGGGCCAACCCGGCGCGGCTGTTGCCCGATCAGCTCCCCGAGTTGCTCAACGGCGCCGACATCGCCGTTGTCCGCCTTCTCGGTGGCTACCGCGCCTGGCAGGACGGCATCGACACCGTGCTGGCCAGCGGGGTGCCGGCGATCTTGGTCAGCGGTGAGCAGTCACCCGACGCCGACCTGACTGAGCGGTCGACGGTGACCGCCGGCATCGCGGTGCAAACCCACATCTATTTGGCTCAGGGCGGTGTGCCCAACCTGCGTCAACTGTACGCATTCCTATCCGACACGTTGTTGATGACCGGCTATGGCTTCAGCCCACCGGTGAGCACACCGATGTGGGGGGTGCTGAAGCGCGCCGCGGTTGCGATCGGCC
>NZ_CAXUCH010000108.1:0-14067 GCF_964249325.1 uncultured Mycobacterium sp.
AGCGCGGGTCATCGACGAGTACCTGCCCACGCCGCTCACCGAGGGCGAGCTGGCCGACGTCGTCGACACCGCGCTCGCTCAGGTGGCCGAGCAACTGGGGGAGCGACCTGGCATCAAGCAGATGGGTCTGGTGATGAAGGCGGCCACCGCGATCGCTGCGGGCAAGGCCGACGGCGCCCGGCTGGCCGCGGCGGTCAAAGAGCGGCTCTAGCGCGCCGACGATGCGGGTCTAGCCGTTTGCGTCCGTCGCACCGGGGTACCCGTGTGCGTATGGCCCGATTTGGCTACACGTTGATGACGGAGCAGAGCGGCCCCAAAGACCTTGTACAGTATGCGCTTTCGGCCGAGGAGCGGGGTTTCGACTTCGAGGTCTGCAGTGACCACTTCTCGCCGTGGCTGGCGTCGCAAGGACACGCGCCCAACGCCTGGACCGTGCTAGGTGCGGTCGCACACGCCACCGAACGTGTCGACCTGTACACGTACGTCACCTGTCCCACGATTCGGTATCACCCGGCGATCGTCGCCCAGCAGGCGGCGACCCTGCAGATCCTCGCCGACGGGCGGTTCACCCTCGGCCTGGGCAGCGGCGAGAACCTCAACGAGCACGTCGTCGGCAAGGGCTGGCCGACAGTTCTGCGCCGGCAGGAGATGCTGCTGGAGGCTATTCAGATCATTCGCGCACTGCTGTCCGGCGTGATGGTCAACTGGCGCGGCGACTATTACCAAGTGGACTCGGCGCGGCTGTGGGATCTGCCCGAGGTGCCGGTCGGCATCGGCGTGGCGATGGGCGGCAAGAAAGCTATCGAGAAACTTGCCACTCATGCCGAGCATCTGATCGCGGTGGAGCCCAACGGTGAACTCGTCGACGAGTGGCATGCAGCGCGGCGGTCGACTGGTTTGGCTGGAGGCGGTCGCGTGGTCGGCCAGATACCGGTGTGCTGGGACCCGGACCGCGACGCCGCCGTGCAACGCGCCCACGACCAGTTCCGCTGGTTCGGCGGCGGCTGGAACGTCAACGCCGACCTGCCGACGACGGCAGGTTTTGCCGGCGCGACACAGTTCGTGCGTCCCGAGGACGTCGCGCAGAGCATCCCCTGCGGGCCCGACCTGGACGCGATCGTCGACGCGGTGCGGCCCTACTGGGAAGCGGGCTTTACCGACGTCGCCCTGGTCCAGATCGGCGGCGAATCTCAAGACCTGTTCCTCAAGGAGGCCGCCGAACCGTTGCTGCAAGCACTGCGAGCTGCATCCGGCAAGGGTGGTGGCAATGAGTGACAGTCCGTCGGCCCTGGTCAAAGGCCTGGGCGGGGCCAGCCTCGCACTTGGCCTCACCGAGGTGTTGGCGCCGGGCAAGGTCGCCGCGCTTGCGGGGGTGGAGGACAGCGGCCCTGTTCGCCCGGTGATACGCGTGCTGGGTGTGCGCGAGTGCGGCCACGCCGCCGCGCTGCTGTTCGGGCCCAGCAAGCTGGTGTGGACGAGGGTGGCCGGCGACGCCTTGGACCTGGCACTGCTGGCGGCCGGGATGGCGACCCGTGGTCGCGGTCGGCGCGGTCGCGGCGTGTTTTCGGCCCTTGCTCTGGCCGGGATCGCCGGCGCCGATCTCTACGCCGCGCTGCGCACCACCGGCAACGGCAGCTCCGGCCGGCACGGCAACGCGCCGCGTCATCGCATACTGCGTGCCGCGGTCACGGTGTGGCGCTCGCCGGAGGAGGTCTACCGCTTTTGGCGGGACCTGGAGAACCTGCCCACGTTCATGTACCACCTGAAGTCGGTTACCGTGGACGCCGACGATCGCTCACATTGGGTGGCCAACGCGCCGATCGGGCAGTCCGTGCAGTGGGATGCGCAGATCACCGACGACGAGCCCGACAAACGCATCGCCTGGCAGTCGCTGCCGGGTGCGGTGGTCGAGAACGGCGGCAGTGTCGAGTTCGCGCCCACTCCGGACGGCTCGGGCACTGAGGTCCGGGTCACCATGAGCTACCACATACCGGGCGGTGTGCTGGGCAAGGCGGCCGCGACAGTGTTCGGCGAGTCACCGGAGCAGCAAGTCAATGACGACCTGCGCCGGTTCAAACAGCTGCTGGAGACCGGTCAGGTCATGCGGTCGGACGGTTCGCCGGAAGGCGCCGCCGCCGTCCGGCAGATGCATCAGCGGACCGCGCAGCCACACGGAGCCCAACGATGAAGGCCACGGTGTGGGCCGGGCGCAACAGCGTTGAGGTGCATACGGTTCCTGACCCGAAGATCCTCAACGACCGCGACGCGATCGTGCGGATCACCTCGACCGCGATCTGCGGTTCCGACCTGCACATCTACGACGGTTACATCCCCACCGTCAAGCGCGGCGACGTGCTGGGCCATGAGTTCATGGGTGAGGTCGTCGAGGTGGGCAAGGCGGTGACGAACCTGGCCGTCGGCGACCGGGTGGTGGTGCCGTTTCCGATCGCGTGCGGGGCCTGCTCGGCCTGCGAACGTGAACTGTATTCGCTGTGTGAGAATTCCAACCCCAACGCCGGCATCGTCGAGAAGCTGATGGGTCATTCGCCGGCCGGGCTGTTCGGCTACTCGCACATGATGGGCGGGTTCGCCGGCGGCCAAGCCGAATACGCGCGAGTGCCGTTCGCCGACCTCGGGCCGTTGAAGATCGAAGACGACCTCACCGACGAACAGGTGCTATTCCTCTCGGACATCCTGCCCACCGGCTACATGGGCGCCGAGATGTGCAGCATCCGCCCGGGCGACGTCGTCGCCGTTTGGGGAGCGGGTCCGGTGGGCCTGTTTTCGGTCGTGAGCGCCTATCTGCTCGGCGCGTCGAAAGTCATCGCGATCGACCGGGTGCCCTACCGGCTGGCGCTGGCGGAGGAAAAGGGCGCTGTGCCGGTCAACTTCGCCGAAACGTCGGTGCTCGAGGCGCTGGCCGACATCACTGCGGGGCGCGGACCGGATCATTGCATCGACGCGGCCGGCATGGAGGCCCGCAACAGCTCGACCGTGATCGACGCTTACGACCGGGTCAAGCAGGCGGCGCGGCTGGAAACCGAACGGCCACACGCGTTGCGGGAAGCGATCATGAGCTGCCGCAACGGCGGCACGATTTCGATCGTCGGGGTGTACGGCGGGCTGATGGACAAGTTTCCGATCGGCGCGGTGATGAACCGGTCGCTGACCATCAAAACCGGTCAATGCCATGTGCAGCACTACATGCGACCGTTGCTGGACCGGATCCGCAACGGCGACATCGACCCGACCTTCGTCATAAGCCATCACTTGTCGCTTGACGACGCACCGCACGGATACGAGATCTTCAAGCACAAACAGGACAACTGCACCAAGGTCATCCTCAAACCCTAAGGAGTACAAGATGTCCCATCACCAGTTGCAGGGCAAGAGAATTGCGTTTCTGGCTGCGGACGGCGTGGAGAAAGTCGAATACGAGCAACCGCGCGCGGCGCTGGAAGACGCGGGCGCACAAACCGAGTTGCTGTCGTTGAAAACCGGTGAAATCCAAGCGCGCAAACACGATTTGGAGCCCGCTGGAACGTTCCCTGTCGACCGCGCGGTATCCGATGCATCGGTGGACGAGTTCGACGCTTTAGTGCTGCCCGGCGGCACAGTGAATCCGGACAAGCTGCGCATGGACAGTAAGGCTGTTGCGTTCGTGCGCGATTTCGTTGGCTCAGGAAAGCCGGTCGCTGCAATCTGCCACGGCCCGTGGACGCTGGTGGAAGCCGGTGTGGCGGCCGGACGAACATTGACGTCGTATCAGAGCATCCGAACCGATCTGCGCAACGCCGGTGCCAATGTTGTCGACGAGGAAGTCGTCGTCGACGGCAATGTGATCACCAGCCGCTCACCGCAGGATCTGGAGGCGTTCTGCTCGACGATTGTCGACAAATTTGCGCACGCGCCGACCGGCGCCTAAATGCCGGCGGTCGGTTTTAACGCTCCGGTTTGCGGGCATAGTCACGCGAGAAGCCGTGACCGCCGCGGCGACGTGTCGAAAGGCCCCTGTGACCACTATTTACGCCGCCCCCGGCGATCCGCTGACCGCCGAAGGGGTGTATCCGCCGCAACACGACTCGCTTCTGCTCATCGACACGATGGAACGCAGCGCGCTGGTGCCCGGTCGGCGAGTGCTCGACCTGTGCACTGGCACCGGTGTGGTTGCTATCGCGGCAGCTGAACTGGGTGCGGCCAGCGTCACCGCGTTCGACATCTGCCCGCGTGCGGTGCGGTGTTCTCGGGGGAACGCCGTGCACGCCGGTGTCGACGTCGACGTTCGCCAAGGGTCGTGGACAGGGGCGCTGGGCTATCCGCCGTTTGACGTGATCGTGTCCAATCCGCCCTATGTCCCCACTCCGCCCGTCGATGACAGCGACAAGATCGCTTCGGCTGCCGGCCCGTCGTGGGCGTGGAATGCCGGTCCGGATGGGCGGCTGGTGCTGGATCCGCTGTGCGAATCGGCGTCGGATCTGTTGTGCGACGGCGGTTCCCTGCTGTTGGTTCAGTCGGTGATCGCCGATGCCCAACGTTCGCTGGACATGTTGCGGTCGAACGGATTGAGCGTTGAAGTCGTTGCCTCGCAGTGGATTCCGTTTGGTCCGGTGCTTTCGGCACGGGCCGGCTGGCTCGAGCAGACTGGCCGGGTGCCGCGTGGCCGCCGGAAAGAGGAATTGGTCGTCATCCGCGCGGACAAGCCATGACCGCCGCGAAATCCACTGTGGTGCGGATTATTCGGAATGGTCCGCTGCTGATTTCCGGACCGGTGCGCATCGAGATGCCCGATGGCGGCGTCGTGGAATCCGATCGGTTCATGGTGGCGGTTTGCACCTGCCGACGCAGCAAGGACTATCCGCTGTGCGATACCAGTCACCGGCAATGCCGGCGCGTGGCGTCAACGCAGCGGTCGTCGTAGCGACGTCTGACCGGCCTTCCAGGCCGCAATCATGGTGTCGGCCAAGCGGTCTTCTACCGCGGCGTAGGCGCGCATCCCGAACACCACGTCGCGGTCAAGGCGCGGATCCCGGGCCACCAGGTCGCCCACCACGTCGATGCGCACCACTTGTTCGTGCACTGCGTCGGCCTCGACATGCTCGCGGTAGAACCTGACGCATTCGTCCGGCGCGCCGAGCCGCTGCAAAGCCGCTACCAGTCGCCGTGATCCCGGCGGCGAGGTGATCTCTGTGGCCGCGAAGTGCCCGATGGCCGCTCCGCGCAGCCAACGGTGCAGCCCGAACATCGACATCAGGTTCACCACCGCCAGCGTCTCGGCTGGAACCGCGTCGAGATAGCCCAGATACGTCGAATCCAGCCCGGCGGCCTCCATCAAGTCTGCGAAGAGCTGCTGGTGCAGGTGCGCACCGCGCCCAGCGCCGTACTCGTCGAACTCCACCGCGACGAACGACGCTTTGGCTTGCCCGGTGAGCCGGGGAATGGCCCATGCGTGCGGGTCGCCCTCCTTGAGGTGATACAGCGAGCGATGCACGAAATATTCACGCATCTGCTCCCAGGTTCCGGTGTCACGCAGGTAATAGGAGGGGCCGTCGCCGTTGACGGGTTCCATTGAGAGTGCATCCATTTCGGCGACGGCGGTGTGGTCGGGTTCGATCGGGCCGACGTCGCGACGCACTCCGGCCAGGAAGGCCCGCTCGAGTTCGGCGCGCAGGTGCAGCAGTGCCGGGCTCCACTCCCAGGTGGGGTCGACGCCGGCGAAGCCCCGGTAGTGCAGCTCGTAGCACATGTACAGCGCCAGCTGCAGGTCAAGGCCGTACGGGTCCGAATCACTAACCGAGGCCCCGATCCGCGTGAGCTGCTCACGAGGAGCCGGTTCGGTCAGACAGCGGCGAACGGCCATCGACAGCGGTCCGTGCGCAGCCGGGAGCCGCGGTTCAATTGCTGCCAAAGTCACGCGGGTGTGTACCCGTAATTCGCCGTCGGTCAAACGAGGCGATCTACGGCAGCTCGGTGTGCATCAACATCACGTCGTATGCGGACCACAGCGACAAATTGAAGTACAGGTCTTTGCCCGTCGTCCAGGGGTGGAGCATCGGCGCATAGATGCCGCCGGGCATCTGGAACGACGATACGAGCACTTGCTCGGGACTCCATGGTCCTTGGGGGGCGGGCGCAGTTCTTGCGACGACGTCGTTGCTGCCACCGTTGGTGTACAGCACCACGTATTGCTTGAGGTAGTTGTTGTATTGGGCCGACATTTCGCCGACCGGTCCTGGGAAAATCGGCGTGGCCGCCCCTGGATCGTTCGGGACCCATGCGTTGTGGTCGCCGTTCCAGTACTGGTACTTGGTGACGTCCGGCAGAAGGTTCGGTGGGACTCGGGACAGAAATGCCGGTCCGCCGCGTCCGGACGGGGTCCCGAACGAGTAGATGTAACCGTCGGCGCCCCGCATGAATGCGCCCATCTGGAAATTCTCGTTTCCGGGAACGTAGCGGGCTCCGGGGACGGTGTCGGGACCGGACGCGCGGACAGTACCCGGGTAGATGCCCCAGTTCTGCCCGTTGTCCGGGGACATCGCGATTGCCGAGTAGTTCGTCGACCATTCGCCGTCGCGGCCCCACTGCTTGATGGACATGAAGTTCATGTATTGGGTTCTGCCGATCGAGATGCCGGCGGTCGGGATCATTCCCTCCTGCTGCGCCCATTTCATGCCGGGAATGACCTGCTTGGAAAAGTTCGCTTGCTGTACCGGTGAGCCCGAGTATTTATCGTTAGGAACGCCAGGCGGCACAGTGATTCCGTCGGCGAGATTCCGGTCGCTGCTGCGAAACAGCACGTTATACCGCCATTGCTGGCCCTGCAGGCGGCAATAGCCGAATGTGTCGCCGAATGCCATGAGCACTTGACGGGCACCGGGATCACCGTTGTCCCAAAGGATTCCGAGGTCGGTTCCGGAGATGCCGAAACGTTCGAGCGTCTTGTTGGGGCCGTTCGGTCCAGTCACCCACTCGACCAGCGAGGTCGGAGCACCCGCGATGGAGGCGGGAGGCTCCGGGGGAGCTGGGGCTGCAGCGTCCGGATTCATCTGCGCCGCATTCGGGGGCTGTTGGTTACCGGCGCCGGGCGGGTTTGGCCCAGGAGGTATTACCGCCGCTTGCTGGCGCACCGGTGCTCTTGGGTGGAGCAAAGAAGAAATGAGCGGGCCTAATTTGGGTAGCGGCGCACGTTCGTTGGCGCCGCGGGGCCGACGCCCAGTCGGTGGGCGAACGACCGGCGCGGGCGGTGGCGTCGCTGGTGTTGCGGCAGGAGGGTCGACGTTCGCTTCAGGCGCGCTGCAGGGCAGCGCGGTCGCTGCTGGTGCAGCGCCTACCGCAACAACGAGTCCAATCGCGACCGCCGATACCGACAAGATTCGAGGGACCGGCGACACGTCACACCTTTCAGCGGGGCAGGACGTCCCAATTGACGTCAGCTGGCAGCTGATGTGACGATAGTGATAGCTGTGGTTTTTGTGACCGCTGATGCGTCAAACGGTACGGATCCGTGACCGTGTCGCAACCGCGGATTTCGCCCGGCGTCAGCCATACTCCCGCGCGTTGTCCAACGCTGACGTCATATGCCAGCCGGTTTGTCGGCGGTTCGCGCTAGCATTCGCTCATGCGTTCGAGTAGCCGTGAGCAGATCGTCGAGGCGTTTGACGCGCTCGACGTGGCGTTGGACGCGGTGCTGGAGTTGAGCTTTGACGCGTTGACCACTCCGGAGCGATTTGGGTTGCTGGAGCGCTGTGAGCGGGTGCGGCGCCGGCTCCCGGCCGTCGAGCATCCATTGATCAATGCGCTCGGGCGTCAGGCTAGCGCCGAAGAACTCGGCGGCAAGTTTGCGCACGCGTTGGCCGAGTGGGTGTTGGTGAGCCGCGCCGAGGCGGCCCGGCGCATTCGCCAAGCCGCCGACCTAGGGCCGCGTCAGGGGCTTACTGGCGAGCCGCTGCCGCCGGTGTTGGCGACCACCGCCGCCGCCCAACGCGCTGGCAAGATCGGTGCGCAGCATGTGGCGGTGATTCGCCGGTTTTGCCAGCAGCTGCCGGGCTGGGTCGATGAGCCCACCCGCGAGCGCGCCGAGGCCCACTTGGCCCGCCAGGGCTCCCAATTTCGGCCCGACCAGCTGGCCAAGCTCGCCGATAAGCTCGCCGACTGCATTAACCCCGACGGCAACTTCAGCGATGAGGATCGGGCCCGGCGCCGCGGGCTGAGCCTGGGTCAGCAAGACATCGACGGGATGAGCCCGATTCGGGGCTGGCTGACGCCAGAAGCCCGCGCCACCGTCGAGGCGGTGCTGGCCAAGCTGGCCGCCCCCGGCATGTGCAACCCCGCCGAGCAGGCGCCGTGTGTCGACGGCGCGCCCAGCCAGCAAGCCATCGACGGCGACACCCGCTCGCCGGCGCAGCGCAACCATGATGCGCTCAATGCTGGGCTGCGGGCGCTGTTGGCCAGCGGAAAACTCGGCCAACACAACGGGTTACCCGCATCGATCATCGTGACTACCACGCTGGCCGAGCTGAAGGCCCGCGCCGGCACGGGACTTACCGGCGGGGGGTCGCTGCTGCCGATGAGCGATGTGCTTCGCCTGGCTAGTCACGCCCACCACTATTTGGCGATCTTCGACAAAGGCAAAGCGCTGGCGTTGTATCACACCAAACGGTTGGCCTCACCCGCGCAGCGAATTGTGTTGTATGCCAAGGACCGTGGTTGTTCGGCGCCCGGCTGCACGGTGCCCGCCTACTTCACCGAGGTCCACCACGTCACCGACTACGCCAAATGCCGGACTACCGATGTCAACGACTTGACCCTGGCCTGCGGCGCCAACCACCGCATCGTCCAACCCGGCGGCTGGCAAACCCGCAAACGCCAAGACGGCCTCACCGAATGGATCCCGCCACCACACCTGGACCGCGGCCAGCCGCGGGTAAACTTCTTCCACCATCCGGAGAAACTCCTGCGCGACGGAGAAGACGACGATGAAGACGATGATGTGGCGTAGCTATTGAAATAGCTTGCGGGGCAACGTCCTACGACCGGCCAATCTTACTCAGGTGCGGCTCTTTTCGCGGTGGGGCAAGAACTCCTGCGCCTTGACCTTGATGCCTTCCTTCATGATGCCGAACGCATCCTCGTCGCCTTTGAGCACCGACATCGCGGCGGCCTTCATCTGATCGAAGGTAGCGTGCGGCGGCACCGGTGGGATGTTCGGATCGCAGTGCACGTCGAGCACAGTGGGACGGTCAGCGCGCAGCGCCTGATCCCACGCCGATGCGATCTGGTCGGGATCGGTCAACGTCGCCGAACCCAGGCCCAAGCTCGCGGCGAAGGCAGCGAAATCGACGCTCGGAAGAGTCTGCGACTCAGGGAATTTCGGCGCTCCTGCCATCGCCCGCATCTCCCAGGTCACTTGGTTGAGGTCATTGTTGTGCAGAACAGCGACCACCAACCGAGGATCGGCCCACTCCTTCCAGTAGTGCGCGATCGTGATCAACTCGGCCATCCCGTTCATCTGCATCGCGCCGTCGCCGGCGAACACGATCACCGGGCGGTCGGGATTGGCGAACTTGCCGCCGATGCCGTAAGGCACGCCGGGGCCCATCGTGGCGAGATTTCCCGACAGCGAACCGCGCATGTCGCCGCGGAATCGCAGTTGCCGCGCATACCAGTTGGCCGCCGAGCCTGAGTCCGCGGTGACGATCGCGTTGTCGGGCAGCTTCGGCGACAGCTCGGCGAACAGCTTCATCGGGTTGATCGGATCGGCGGCAACGTCGGCTTCCATCGCCATGGTTTCCCACCAACGCTGCACGTTCTTTTCGATGGTTTCCCGCCAGGAACGGTCGGACTTGCGCTGGATCAGCGGTATCAGTGCGCGCAGCGTCGCGGCGGCGTCGCCGACGAGGTTGACCTCGTTGGGGTAGCGCATCCCGATCAACGCCGGATCGATGTCGATCTGCACGCCGCGCGCTTGGCCGAATGGTGGCAGGAACTGGGTGTAGGGGAAACTCGAGCCGACGGTGAGCAGGGTGTCGCAGTCGCGCATCATCTCATAGCTGGGGCGGGTGCCCAGTAGCCCGATTGCGCCGGTTACCCATGGCAGTTCGTCGGAGAGCACGTCCTTGCCCAGCAGTGGCTTGGCGACGCCGGCGCCGAGTAGGTCGGCGATCTCGGTGACTTCCTCAATGGCGCCGCGGGCACCGCAGCCCACGAGCATCGCGACGCGTTCTCCCGCGTTGAGTACGTCGGCGGCCCGCTGCAGCCCCGTCTTCGATGGCTCGACGTCGGGCCACTCGAACCCGAGACTGGAGGGCACATATTTGAATTCGTGCGGCGGCGGCGAGTATTCGAGCTCCTGCACGTCGGCGGGGATGATCACGGCTGTCGGTGCGCGTCTGGTCAGCGCGGTACGGATGGCGCGGTCCAGCACATTGGGTAGCTGCTCGGGCACCGTCACCATCTGGATGTAGTCGCTGGCCACGTCCTTGTAGAGGCTCATCAAGTCGACTTCTTGCTGATAGGAGCCGCCCATGGCGCTGCGGTTGGTCTGCCCGACGATCGCGAGCACCGGTACCCGGTCAAGCTTCGCGTCATACAGCCCGTTGAGTAGATGGATCGCTCCAGGACCGGACGTCGCGGCGCACACCCCGATCCGGTTGCTGAACTTCGCGTAACCGACTGCCTCGAACGCGCACATTTCTTCGTGGCGGGCCTGCACGAACTTCGGTTTGTTGTCGGCGCGGCCCCAGGCAGCCAGCAGGCCGTTGATCCCGTCGCCCGCGTAGGCGAATACCTTCTCGACTCCCCAGTCGCGCAGCCGTTCCAACACGTAGTCGGCAACCAGAGCGCTTGCCATCGCGCACCTCTTCCCAAGTCGCAGCTGGACATCCAGGAGAGGTATTACCCACCAGTTGGTGGTCTTAGACCGCGAGTCGCGAACGATGGCGACCAGAGAGATTGCACCGTCCGGCCTTGCGCGCCAGTACTACAGTTCGCCGCCGGACTACACTCTGCGCATGGCCGCGTCATGGGCCTGGCGGCACCCTACCCTGGTGGATCTCGCCGAACGCCAGGAGGCGATTGCCGACTGGGAGGCGATGGATCGGGGCGGGCGACGGCTGGCCCGTCAGCTCAGTGTGACGTGCTTCGCGCTCGGCGTCGTCGCAGGCATCACGGCCGCGTTGGTCCCTCAGGTGACGGTTGCGGCGGCAATGTCGACCGGCGCGCTATTGATGACGTCGGTTTGGTGTGCCCGCATCTGGTGGGGCGACCCGCCGTTGCACGATCCGCACCCGCAGGCCTTGGTGGCGTTCACGGCTGAGGAGAACCGCCGCCTCATGGCATCCCAACCACCGGAACCATTTAGGGCGGTTTCTGCGTGTCCCGGCTGCGGGGATACCACTGCTCATCTCTTCCGTACACCCGGTGAGGGCGATCCGGCATGGGCGGCAATTATCCGGCGGTGCGCCGTGTGCATGAGGGAATGGGCGCAAGCGTAATCGACCGCGCCAAACTGCCCAGCCGTACTTGGATAGGGCTGTCAGCGTGGCGAGTCGGGGTGGCGGGATTTGAACCCACGGCCTCTTCGTCCCGAACGAAGCGCGCTACCAAGCTGCGCCACACCCCGTATGAAGCCACGACAGCCTATCGCACCGGCCCGTCGGCTGGCCAAACCGCGAATTGAAGTCGGTTCGACGCGGCAGGCGACGGGTACCCAACACCAGTCGGTCGTGCCGCCGTGCGCCAGATCACACCAGGCGGCGGCTGGCGATATGCCCCACAATCGGGCGTGGAACAGAGGGTCTGTCGGCGGTGTTGAGCAGATTAATCAATCGAAGCAGTGTCGACGCGAGGGAAGCGAGAAGGTCATGACCGTCTTGGGCGCCGTGGTATTCGGTGGCTTGCTCGGGCTTGCCGTGCTGTGGTTGCTAATGACGGCACCGGAGAGCGAAGTCGACGACGTATGGGATCACTCCCAGCAGCCGGAGCGCTCGAACTCGGACAGCGTCGCCGCGGGCTCAGTCGGGTCCAGGCCCTGAGCGGTAACCCACTCGTCGCAGAAGTAAGTGTCGGTATAGCGGTCACCGCTGTCAGCGAGCAGGGTGATCACCGAACCACTGCGTCCCTTGGCGACCATCTCAGCAAGTAGACCAAAAGCGCCCCACAGGTTGGTCCCCGTCGACGCGCCGACACGGCGGCCCAAAACCGCGCTGGCATGGCGGGCGGCCGCGATCGACGCGGCATCCGGTACGGACACCATCCGATCCACCACTCCCGGCAAAAACGACGGCTCAACGCGCGGGCGGCCGATCCCTTCAATGCGCGACGAGCCGGTGACCACGGCGTCATAGCGGCATTCGGCGTAGGCAGGAAAGAACGCGGAATTCTCCGGGTCGACGACGCACAGTCGGGTGGTGTGGCGCCGGTAGCGGATGTAGCGGCCGATCGTCGCGCTGGTGCCTCCGGTGCCCGCCCCGACCACGATCCATTCCGGGACGGGGTGTTTCTCCTCCCCCCATCTGGACATAGATCGACTCGGCGATGTTGTTGTTGCCCCGCCAGTCGGTCGCGCGCTCGGCATTGGTGAACTGGTCCAGATAATGACCGCCGGTGTAATTGGCGACGGATTCCGCCTCGGCATGGATCTGGCCGGCATGCTCGACGAAATGGCAACGTCCACCTTGTGATTCGATCAGGGCCACTTTGGCAGCGCTGGTCGACGCCGGCATCACCGCGACGAACGGCAAGCCAAGCAGCGCGGCGAAGTATGCCTCTGACACCGCCGTGGAACCCGACGACGCCTCGACCACTGTGGTGTTCTCGTCGATCCACCCGTTGCACAGCGCGTACAGGAACAGCGACCGCGCCAGCCGGTGTTTGAGGCTGCCGGTGATGTGCGTGGTCTCGTCTTTGAGATAAAGCTCGACATCCACCTCGCCGGCCCAGGCCGTCGGCAGCGGATACCGCAGCAGGTGCGTATCGGCACTACGACGGGCGTCGGCCTCGATCAGCCGAATTGCATTATCGGTCCAGCCGCGTGACCCGCCGCGGACCGCGACGCGAGTCTGTTGCGTCAATGCACCGAAGCGGTTGGCTGGGAGCGGCCGCGCGTGCGACTCGAGTCCCGGCCGCCCGTCGGCGTCGCAATCAAGGTCAGCAGCGTGGCTTCCGGCCGGCAGCAGAACCGCAGCGGCGCATACGGCGAGGTGCCGATCCCTGCGGACACATGCAGCCGCATGCCCGCACCCCAGCGCGACGGCCCCTTCACCCGGGACCGGTCCAGACCACAGTTGGTGACGACGGCCCCGTAGAACGGCAGGCACACCTGCCCGCCGTGAGTGTGCCCAGCCATCACCAGCTGGTAGCCGTCGGCGGCGAAGCGGTCCAAGACCCGCGGCTCGGGCGAATGAGTCAGCCCCAGCCGCAGGTTCGCCGCGGGGCTGGCCGGACCGGCGATAGTGTCGTAGCGGTCGCGATCGATGTGCGGGTCGTCGACCCCGGCGGCCGCAATGTGTAGGCCGGCCACCTCGAACTCGCGGCGGTTATGGGTGAGGTCGAGCCAGCCGCGTTCGGTGAACGCCGCCCGCAAGTCCTGCCAGGGCAACGGTTCCCCGTGAGCTCGGTGGCCCGGCTTCGTCAGGTAGTTCAGCGGGTTCTTCGGCCGCGGCCCGAAGTAGTCGTTGCTGCCGAAGACAAAGACGCCCGGCACGGACAGCAGGTCGCCGAGGGTTTGGACGACGGCGGGTACCGCCTTGGGGTGCGCCAAGTTGTCGCCGGTGTTGACGACCAGATCAGGCTCCCAGGCGGCCAGTTCACGCAGCCACGCCTGTTTGCGGCGCTGGTGGGGCCGCATGTGGATGTCGCTGATGTGCAGTACCCGCAGCGGCGACGAGCCCGGCGTCAACACCGGCATGGTCAGCTCACGCAGCACAAACGCGTTGCGCTCGATGATCGATCCGTAACCGACGCCGGCGACGGCCGAGCCGAGCGCGACGGCACCGGTAGTTTTCCAAGCGGCAGGCATGCAGGCAGCCTACAGTTGGCAGCGCGCCGAGCGCCCCGCGAACGCTATGGCGG
>NZ_CAXUCH010000109.1:0-1055 GCF_964249325.1 uncultured Mycobacterium sp.
TCGTTCGACCGGTCATAGTGCGACCGGATGTGCTCCACATTCGGCTTCAGCTCGGCATCCTTCGAATGTGCGGCTCGTTGGGTCATAGCGGCATACCTCATACGTCGATTGGGATGGCTCGCAATTGTCGTCGCCGGCGTGCTGGTGGCAGTTCGTCGCCACCAGCACCGCCTGACGGACTTGTACCCTACTGCGGAGCGCACAAACTCTGTTCAACGGCAACTCGCCGGTGTCCTTACATACCAGGGGGCATCAGCACCGTGTCGATCATGTACACCGTGGCGTTGGCGGTGGGCACCCCGCCGCAGACCACTCCGGCATTGTTGACGTTGAGGTTGTTGCCTTGGCCGGTCACCGTGACGTTGGCGCCCTGCAGGGTCTTATGGGTACCGGAGATCATTGCCGGACTCATCTGGCCCTGCACCACGTGGTAGGTCAGGATGCTGTTCAGCATGTTTGAGTTCGTTTTCAGCTGGTCGATCGTTGACGACGGCAGCTTGTTGAACGCGGCATCGGTCGGCGCAAAGACCGTGTACTGACCGTTGTTGAGGGTGTCGACCAGGTTAACCTGCGGGTTGAGTTGACCCGACACCGCTGCCGTCAGCGTGGTGAGTTCGGGGTTGTTCGATGCCGCCGTCGCGACAGGGTCCTGCGACATCCCTTCCACCGAAGCAGGGCCGCTGGGATGCAGCGCTGCATAGTCGGCGCATCCCGGACCCACTAAGTCGGCCGCCGCCGCGGTGGGAGAGGTGGCCACCGAGAGACTCACGATGGCAGCCGCCGCGACGCCGGTGGCCGCAATCGCCTTGCTTTGCCTTTTCATGGTTCGCTCCTCGATTTTCTCGACGGTTTGGTTCCCGACATGATCTGTTCGGAGCCGAGCGCATGTCGGATTGGTCGGAGGCTCAGCCATAGGTGAAGGAATAGACCTGCAGCCCTTGGCTTGGTCGTACTTCGAGCGTTCCGGGCGCCACGCGATCGCCCGCAACGATCTGGTGAGATGTCGGTGGACCGCTGATCGGCAGCGTGGTCGACTTCCCTTGCGTTGTCACGGT
>NZ_CAXUCH010000109.1:1065-13995 GCF_964249325.1 uncultured Mycobacterium sp.
GGTAGACGTTTTTGGCGTGGTAGTTGAGCTTGATGCTCGACTGGTCGCTGTCGGCCGTCGCGCCCTGGTAATCCAGCGACCACGGCCCGCTCAACGCGAAGCTGTCGGCAGGCAAATTTGGTGGGTAGTTAAACATCGCTGAGCCCTGGTCATACACCCCGACGCCGCGGTAGTTGACCATCTTGCCCACCCCGAAGTACGTCTCGGGGGTGGACCCGTCCTGCGGCGTGGTGTCGGGCGCGTCGACCGGCCGTGCCAGTTTGGTACCGGGCTTGGCAGCGGTGAGCAGCTGCCTGATCAGCTTCTCCGTGAGGTTGTAATCGCCTTCGCCGGATTTGATGTGGCGCACTGTGGCATTGGCGTCGATCAGATACTCGGCGGGCCAGTACCGGTTGCGGTAGTTCGTCCATGTCGAGTAGCCGTTGTCCAGCGCAACCGGATAGGTGATGCCCAAATCCGCGGCGCCTTTGGCGACGTTGCCGGTGACTTTCTCGAACGCGTACTCGGGGGTGTGCACGCCGATGACCACCAAACCGCTGTCCTGGTAGGCCCGATACCAGCCCTCGACGTGCGGGATGGCGCGTTGGCAGTTGATGCACGAATACGCCCAGAAGTCGATCAGCACCACCTTGCCCCGCAACGAGCGCAGGTCGATGGGCTTGTTGCCGGGGGTGTTGAGCCATGCGGTGATGCCCTTGATGTCGGGCGCAGGTCCGCAATTTTCCAGCTGCGCCGCCCCGTTGCTGCAGTTGGACAGCTGCGCGTTCTGCTCGTTGACGATGCCGCCCAGGTTGAGCTTTTGCCGGGTCGCTTCAGAGCCGCCGACTTTCTCTTGGAGCGTGCCGGTGTAGTCGGGAATGGCGCGCTGCAGCATCGCCGGCAGGTTGAACACCAACGCCACCGCGAGCAAGATCGTCACGACCCCGGCGGCAACGCGGATCGTGCGCTGGCGTCGCCGAAAAGCGCTCACCCGCTGTGCCACCCGCTGGCCGGCCAGCGCGAAGAACAGCAACGGTACCGCGGTGCCCACCGTGAAGGCGCAGGTGAGTACGCCGGTGTCGACGCCGATCCGTGCGGTGGCGCCGGCCACGACGATCGCGGCGAGGACGGGACCTGCGCAGGGGACGTAGAGCACACCCAGGGCCAGGCCGAGCCCGAACCCGCTTGTGCCGGTGCTGATCTGCTTTTGCGGGATGCGCGAGAACGGACGCTCCAGCAGCTGCTCGAATTTGGGAAAGATCAGCCCGAGACCGATCGCCACCAACGCGACCAGCGCGACCCAGCGGATGGCGTCCTGCGGCAGGTGCAGCAGCGACAGCACCGCCGAGCCGAGCAGGGTGACCAGGGTGAAGCTGAGCACCAGGCCGGCGATCACCCGGTATGGGCGCAAGGTCTGCGACAGCGTATGTTTCGTCGCGACGGCGCCACCGGATTGCGGCGATGCAGCCACCTCGCCGCCGGCCGTCTGGGCACCGGAGAAAAAGATCACCGGCAACACCGGCAGGATGCAGGGGGAGATTCCGGTGATCAGGCCACCGACGAAACCGACCAGGGCAAGGGTCAACATACCTACTATTCGATGCCGTCGCTGCGATGGATACCAAGGGCGACAGAGTAATTCGTGCCAACCATAAAAGCACAGCAGGGCAGTCCGGCGCACCGGACTGCCCTGCCGCGTGAAAGTTACTGACCGGGCGGCATCAACACCGTGTCGATCATGTACACCGTCGCGTTAGCGGTGTGCACCCCTCCGCACACCAGGCCCGCGTTGTTGACTTTCAGGTCATTGCCGGCACCCGACACCGTCACGTCAGCGCCCTGCAGCGTCTTGTGCGGACCATCGACCTTCGCCGGGCTCAGCTGACCTTGCACCACGTGGTAGGTCAGGATGCTCTTGAGCATGTCGGAGTTGGCCTTGAGGTCGTCGATCGTGGACGACGGCAGCTTGTCGAACGCGGCGTTGGTGGGCGCGAACACGGTGTACTGCCCGTTGTTGAGAGTGTCGACCAAATTCACGTTCGGGTTCAGCTTACCCGAGAGCGCCGAGGTCAGCGTCGACAGCATCGGGTTGTTCGATGCGGCTGTCGCAACAGGATCCTGCGCCATCCCCGCCACCGAGGCCGGACCACTGGGATGCAGCGCGGCGTAATCCGCACATCCCGAACCGACCAGATCGGCAGCGGGACCGGCCATTGCGCTCGTGGTGCCGGGCGCTGCCATGCTGGTCGTCGGGTTCATGCTCGTCGTCTTCTCGGACTCGGATTTTTTGCCCGAACACGCCGAGAACCCCACCAGCGCGATCGCCGCCAATCCCACCGCGACTGCCTTGGTCTTAGCATCCTTCATTTCCGCTTCAGCTCCTTCGTCACTGCGGCAAGCACCGCCGCTTAAGGGTCGGACAGCTGTTATTCGGAGTGATCGCCCGCATGGATGGACTTCTACGGTGATCAGGAACGCGGCCTTGTCCCTGCTGCGCACGGCCCGTTCGCTCGAAGCGATGCTGGCGCGGCGCTTGGTCGCACTTGCCCGTCCGCACGGCCCTGGGGTCCGAATTCCTGATGTGCACCAACCACTCGCGCGCTCATTTGCGGTGATCAGCAGTCGTGTCGCCGGTCTAGCCAACCGGTGCCCAGTGCACCGAGAAGTGCATCGAGGGCCGTCCCGACCTCCAGGGATTCGACGGGCGCACCGCGCTTTTCGTCCTCAAATGGAAAAAGCCGCGCCGATCGCCAAACACACGCCGACGCTTGTGGCCAAGAGGATAAGCTACCGGTCGATGACCGGACCGCCGCGGGTGAGCAGCGACCTCGACGCACTCCTGCGCCGGGTGGCACGTCGCGACGCCGACGCATTCGCCAAGTTCTACGACCGCACGAGCTCGCGGGTATACGGCCTGGTCGCCCGTGTGCTACGCGATTCCGGTTACAGCGAAGAAACCACCCAAGAGGTCTATCTGGAGGTGTGGCGAGTCGCGGGCACCTACGACCCCAGCAAAGGGTCTGCGTTGGCGTGGGTGCTGACCATGGCGCACCGGCGCGCCGTAGATCGCGTGCGCGCCGAGCAAGCCGCCACCCAACGAGAATCGCGCTACGCGGCGGCCAGCGTGGATCCGCCTAGTGACGTAGTCGCCGACTCCGCGCTTGCCGGTGACGACCGGCGCCGGGTGTCGGAGTGCCTGAAAGGGCTTCCCGACGGCCAGCGCCAATGCATCCAAATGGCCTACTACGACGGGTTGACCTACGTCGAAGTCTCGCAGCGGTTATCCGCCAACCTGTCGACGATCAAGTCGCGCATGCGTGATGCGCTGCGCGCACTGCGCAACTGCCTGGGTGTCGGATGACCGAGCCGACCGAAATGGACTTGCTCGAGATGGCTACCCCATATGCCCTGCATGCCATCTCAGAGGCCGAGCGCGCCGAAATCGACCTACAGGTCGCGGCCGCGCCGGCGCCGGTGGCGGAGGCCTTTCATGAGCAGGTGCGCTCCGTGCGCGAGACGATGGCGGTCGTGTCGGCGGCCACCGCCGCCGAGCCTCCTGCGCATCTGCGCGGAGCAGTGCTGGCGGCCGTAAGCTCCGATGGCAGCCATCAGAGTCGTTGGCGCACAGCTATTTCGACTGCGGCAGCGGTCATCGTCGTAGGTTTGGCTGCGTTTGGCGTCGGAGTGGCGCTGCGGCCGTCTTCGTCGCCGACGGTCGCCGAGCAAGTGCTGGCCGCACCCGACGTGCGCACGGTCGCAGGTCCGCTGCTGAGCGGCGGAAGCGCGACCGTGCTGTTCTCCCGCGACAAAAATGCCGGAGTGTTGGTAATGAACAACGTGCCCCCGCCATCACCGGGTTCGGTGTATCAGATGTGGCTGTTCGACGCGCACGGCCCTACGTCGGCGGGAACGATGGACACCAAGGCCGTGGCTCCGTCGACGACGGCAGTGATCACCAATCTCAGCAACTCGACCGCGCTCGCGTTGACCGTCGAACCGGGCACCGGATCACGGAAGCCGACCGGCAAAATGCTGGGCGAATTGCCGCTGACCTGACTTGCGCCCAACGAGTTACGCCTTGCGCAGACCACCCAGCATCGCGGCCAGCACACCGAACACCACCAGCGCGCCTCCGGCGGCCAGCGTCAGGTTGAGCCAGTGGTGCAGGTCGCCTTCGGCGTAGCCGGCCATCGCATCGCCGATCCGACGGACATCGCCGCTTGTGTGGTTGAGCGCCTCGTTGATGTGACGGCGGGCGACCTCGATGCCCGCATAACCGGCTGCACCGACCAGCAGCGCCGAAACTCCCAGACTGGCCAGCGCCTTGCCGCGGCTGCGGGCGGTGGCCAGCGTCAGCACCGCGCAGATCCCGGTCGATACCGTCGCCGCCAGGCTCACCCATGGACCCCAGGTGGCCAGCGGATGTAATTGGCCGGGCCGCAATGCCTTTGGCGCAGACACTGTCATCGGCACGGTCGCCGTGGTGGGCATGTGCACGTTGTGGTCGGCCAGCGTCTGCCGAAATGCCGTGTCGTTCAGCATGGGAGCCAGGTCGAGCAGCCAGGGCTCGGGGGCAGACTGCGTGCCGGCGAACGCCCAGCTGTGGGCAATGCGGTTGGCCTGCACGAACTGTGGCGGAAACGACGGACCGGCGGTATAGGCGGAGGCGACACCTTGCACCAGTCCCGGATCGGCGCGGGAACCGTGTTCGCCGATAAGCGATGTCGCCGTGGTGGTGAGTTCGGATGCCACCGCCGCCTGCAACTGCGGGTCAGCCGCCGCTTTCTGGGCCATCCCCGCATAACCGTTGGCGTCAATGATGTTGCGCTGGGCCCAGACCGCCGGAACCGCTACCGCCAGTCCAGTAGTGGCGGCCAACCAGAACAGCACCGCCGCAACGAACCGCACCCCTATTTGGCGGCTTTGGCTATGCGGCGCGGACCCGCCAATGCCAGGCGGGTCATCATCCGATTCGTCCGGGCCAGCGTCTTCAGCGAATTGTTGTAGTAGGCAAAGCCGCCGCCGACGCTGGTGCGCGGCACCACCACGGTCTCCGCGCGGCAATACTTGCGCAGCCCCTCGGCGCCGCCGAACCGCGCCCCGATGCCCGACGCCTTCCAGCCGCCCATCGGAGCGGTGGTGCACATCAGGTTGCTGATCACGTCGTTGACGTTGACCGCACCGCAATCGAGCTGCAATGCAATGTCTTTGGCGCGCGTGACATCACGAGAGAACACCGAGGCGCTCAACCCGTATGGGCTGTCGTTAGCCAGCCGGATCGCCTCGTCGACCGTGGCGACCTTCATGATCGGCAACGTGGGACCGAACGTCTCCTCGGTCATGCATGCCATCGAGTGGTCGACGTCGACCAACACGGTGGGCAGGTAGAAGCTGCCGGGCCCATCAGCGCGCCGGCCTACGGTAAGTACCTGCGCCCCTTTGGCTTTCGCGTCGGCGACATGGCGCTCGGTCACGGCCAGCTGCGACTCGTCGATCAGCGCGCCGAAGTGGCCTTCACCGGCGCCGACCCGTAAGGCCTGCACGTCACGAACCACAGCGTCGACGAACTGCTGATACACCGGTTGGAGCACATAGACCCGCTCAACCGACACACAAGTCTGGCCGGCGTTGAACATCGCTCCCCACACCGCGGCGTGGGCCGCCAACTCGATGTCGGCGTCTTCGCACACGATCATCGGGTCCTTGCCGCCCAATTCGAGGCTTAACGGCGTCAACCGGCGTGCGGCACGCTCCATCACTTTGCGCCCGGTCGCGGTAGACCCGGTGAACTGGATGAAGTCGACGCTGTCGATCACGGCTTCGGAAACCGAGCGGGCACCTTGGGCCAGCGCGAACACATCGGGCGCACCGGAATCGAGCCAGCCGCGCCGCAGCAGCTCGGCGGTCAGCGGGGTGCGTTCCGAGGGTTTGAGCAACACCGCGCAGCCGGCCGCCAACGCGCCGATCGCGTCCATCAGCGCGTTGGCCACCGGGTAGTTCCACGGCGCGATGATGCCGACGACCGGCCGGGGCCGGTAGTGGACGGTGATCTTCTTGATCGCCAGGAACGGCAGCGCCGCGGGACGGCGTTCGGGCGCCAGCGCCTTGTCCATCGTCTTGATGTAGTAGGCCAGGATCATGATCAGCATCGGCACTTCTTGGCCCGCGTCGATCGCCGATTTTCCGGTCTCCTTGATCAGCAGCTCCTCGATTTCGCTGCGATGCTCACCCAGCCACACGGCAAACCGGGCCAGCGCCTTGGCCCGCCCTTTAGCGCCGCGCTGCTCCCATTCCCGTTGCGCCGCCCGCAGTCCGCCGGCGATGGCGGGAACGTCGGCGGGATCGGTCCAGCGGACTTCTCCGGCTACCGCCCCGGTGGCCGGGCTGAGGATGGTGCCGGTGCCGGAGAACTCGGGCGTGCTGGGTGGCTGTGTGATGGCGGTCATAGCGACATGCTAGCCACCTCGACAGGTGTCAAGTCCGCCGCTCTGCGATTCCCGCCACATAGGCGGCCTGGCCGAGGTGCTGGGCGCAGTCGTCGATGACGCTGACCAGTCGCACGCTTGCCGTCACCGGCGGGTCCCAGCGCTCGTCGACGATGCGGGACAGCTCGTCGGCGCCGATGCTGGCGATGTACTCCAACGTCAGCTTGTGCACGGCGTGGTAATAGCCGGACAACAGCTGCGCAGGGGCGCGCACCTTCGCGACGTCTTCGGGGCTGTGCCCGTAGCCGGTGTCGTCGTGCGGCAGGTCCAGGCCGAACCGGTCTGCCCAGCCGTCGCGCGTCCACACCTGATCGACGCCGGCGATGTCGGCCACTTGGACGTCCTGCACACGCGCGCTGTGCCAGATCAGCCAGGCGATGCTGTTGGCGTTGGGGCTGGGCCGGTAAAGGGCCCTGTCGTCGGTCAGACCGTCGGTGAGCTCGTCGACGTGTTCGATCAACCGGGTGAACGCGTCGCGCAGCAACTCCTGCGCGGCAGCGACATCGTCGTCGGACATATCGGCGAGATTACGGGCCGCCCGCCGCGCCGCGGAAGACCGCTTCGACGTTGTTGCCGTCCGGATCGCGGACGAACGTGCCGAAGTAACCGGGGTGGTATTCCGGCCACAGCCGGGGCGCGTGCAACGACTCCGCGCCCAAGCACCGTGTCGTAGAACTGCTGGGCTTTGGGTAGTCGGCGCAATTGATACCGAAGTGATCGATCATGCGGTTCAGCCTGGCATGAGCCACCGACACGGTCGTAGATTATTTAGATGACCTACGACCTGGTGATCCGCAATGGCAGCATCGTCGACGGGTTGGGCGGTGAACCGTACGTCGGGGACGTCGCGGTGCGCAATGGGGTGATCGCGGCGGTGGGCAAGGTCGACGGCCCAGGTGCGCGGGAGATCGATGCGACCGGGCTGCTGGTTACCCCGGGATTCATCGACCTGCACACCCACTACGACGGTCAGTCCATCTGGTCGGACCGGCTGAACCCCTCGTCGGCGCATGGGGTGACGACGGTGGTAATGGGCAACTGCGGCGTCGGCTTCGCCCCCTGCCGCCAAGAAGACCACGAGGTGCTGGTCGACGTGATGGCCGGCGTCGAGGACATCCCCGGCGTGGTGATGACCGACGGGCTGCCGTGGACCTGGGAAACCTTCCCGCAGTACCTTGATGCGCTGGATGCGGGTCGGCGCGACATCGATGTGGCCGCCTACCTGCCGCACTCGCCGCTGCGGGTCTACGCGATGGGCCAGCGCGGCGCCCAGCGCGAGCCCGCCACACCCGAAGACCTGGCCAAGATGCGGGCGCTGGCCAAGGAGGCCATCGAGTGCGGGGCGTTGGGCTTTGCGTCGTCGCGCCTGATGATCCACAAAACGGCGAGCGGTTCGCCGATCCCGAGCTACGACGCGGCACGGGAAGAGATCTTCGAGATCGCCCAGGGAGTCGTCGACGGTGGCGGCGGGCTGATCCAGTTCGTGCCCGACGTGCCGGCCGGCGGGTATCAGCCGGTGCTGCAGCAGGTGTTCGACGTCGCCGAGGATGTCGGCTTGCCGGTGACGTTCACGCTGGCGATCGGCAACGCCGGCGACCCGATGTGGCCGGATGCGATCACCATGATCGAGAAGGCCAACGCGGCCGGCGGCGGGGACGGCCCCCGTTGTACCGCGCAGTTGTTGCCGCGCCCGATCGGGCTGATCATCGGGCTGGAGCTCAGCGCTAACCCGTTCGTGCTCTACCCCAGCTACCGGGAGATCGCCGAGCTGCCGCTGGCCGAGCGCGTCGCCGCGATGCGCAAACCCGAAGTGCGGGAACGGATTCTGGCCGACAAGCCGGGGCAGGGCCATCCGCTGATGTATCTGGCGCAGGCCTGGGACTGGATCTTCCCGCTGGGCGACGACCCCAACTACGAGCCGCGCCGCTCCGACAGCATCGCCGCGCGGGCCCGCGCCCGCGGCGTGCGCCCGATCGAGGAGGCTTACGACCGGCTGCTCGACGACGACGGGCACGCCATGCTGCTGGTCACCACCAGCAATTTCGAGAACTATTCGCTGGATACGGTCGGCGAGTTGCTGCGCCGCGACGACGTCGTGCTGGGGCTCGGCGACGGCGGCGCCCACTACGGGATGATCTGCGACGGCAGCTATTCGACGTATTTCCTGACGCATTGGGCGCGCGACCGGGCGTCCGGCCGGTTCAGCGTGCCGGACGCCGTCCGCCGGCTGACATCGGTGCCGGCCCGGGTTGCGGGGCTGGCTGATCGCGGACGCATCGCCGTAGGCTACAAGGCCGACCTCAACGTCATCGACCACACGCGGCTACGGCTGCACAAGCCGGTGATCACCTACGACCTGCCCGCCGGCGGGCGCCGGCTCGACCAGACCGCGGACGGGTATGTGGCGACGGTCGTGTCGGGCGAGGTGATCGCTCGCGACGGGGTGCCCACCGATGCGCGGCCGGGCAAGCTGATCCGCGGCCGGCAACCCGCCCCTGCGGCCTAGCCGGGCCGCGCCTGCGGCTGGCCGACGGCGCCGACTGTGCAGGTTATGGGCGAAGAATCGGCGAAATCGCAGGCATAACCTGCACACTCGGCGCTAGAGAGGACAACCCGCCGCCCGCAGCTTGGCCATCACTCGCTCGATGATGACCCGCGGCCGAGTCATCATCTCGGCGCTGACTCGAACAACGACCCAGCCGAGGGCTTCGAGCATTGCGACGCGGTCGATGTCCCACGACCGCTGATACCGGTCAGACCAGTGCTGCACGCCGTCGTACTCGACGGCCACTTTCCATTCCCGCCAGCCCATGTCGACACGGATCCGGGCGACACCGAACTGGTCGACGAACTGGATCTGGGTTTCCGGCGGCGGAAGTCCCGCGCGGACGAGCAGCAGTCGCAGCCGGCTTTCTTGCGGCGATTCAGCACCGCCGTCGACCAGCCGCAGCACCGACCGCAGCCGGCGGACACCGCGACTGCCTGGTCTGCTATCGGCGAGTGCGACGACGTCGGCGATCTTCAAATCCGACGCGTTCGCCAACGCGTCCAGTACGGGAATCGCGCGATCCTCGGGCATCGTCCGGCCGATATCGAACGCGGTACGTTCCGGGGTGGTGATCCGAATTTCGTTGACAACGCACACTTCTCGGGCATCCAAGTCGTAGGAGTGGACGACGATGCCGGGCGGGACGTGCCGGTTGATGCGGCTCAGCTCCGCCGGACTCTCGGGGTCGATCCATTTCGTTCCCAATACCGCCGCAGCCGAGAGCCCGGTCAGCGTCGCGTCGCCGCCACACCACAGCCACGCCGCGCGGGCTCGGCTCAGCGCGGTCAGCTTTGCCTGCTTGGGCACATAGACATTGCGATAGACAGCTCTGCACTTCTTCTCCAATTGGTATTCGGAGATGCCGCCCCGCCGCACGGCCTGCCGCCCGAGAAATGGCCGCTCGTCCCAATCCACAGCCGGCAGCATGACGGCGGCCCACCAAAGCCGCATACAGTTATCCACATGAGCGCAGATGTGGATCTGGACCGGCTGGCCGACGCCCTCGGCAGCTACGGGTTCGCCTATCTGATCACCGTCAACGATCACTACCGGGTGCGAGCGGTGGAAATCGAGCCGGCCTTCGACGGCCGCGCGTTCGACATCGGCCCGGTCGGCGGGCACACCCGCGCCAACCTGTCCCGGCACGGCACCGCCACCCTGGTTTGGCCGCCGAGCGACCCGGGCGAGTACTCGCTCATCGTCGACGCCGACACCGAAACGCCCGTCGACCCTGAAGCGACCGATCCGGTGAAGATGGTGCCCACGCGCGCACTCCTGCACCGGCCTGCCGCCGACGACGACCCGACCTGTGCGCGCGGGCACACCTACGACTGCGTGATCTTCAAAGCATCGTCGTCGACGCCCGCTTAGCAACGGAAAAGCCCGGCCCCCAAAGGGACCGGGCTTTTCCGATACGGACTTAGAAGTCCATGTCGCCCATGCCGCCGGCACCGGGAGCAGCTGCCTTCTCCTTCTCCGGCTTGTCGGCGACGACGGCCTCCGTCGTCAGGAATAACCCCGCGATCGATGCCGCGTTCTGCAGCGCCGAACGGGTGACCTTGACCGGGTCGGCGACGCCGGCGCCCAGCAGGTCCTCGTACTCACCGGTCTGCGCGTTGAGACCGTGACCCGCCGGCAGGTTGCGCACCTTCTCGGCGACAACCCCAGGCTCCAGACCTGAGTTGAACGCGATCTGCTTGAGCGGAGCCTCCAACGCGACCTTGACGATGTTGGCACCGGTGGCCTCGTCGCCCTCGAGCTTGAGCTCGTCGAGCGTCGGGGCCGCCTGCAGCAGCGTCACACCACCGCCGGCGACGATGCCCTCCTCGACGGCCGCCTTGGCGTTGCGCACCGCGTCCTCGATGCGGTGCTTGCGCTCCTTGAGCTCCACCTCGGTGGCGGCACCGGCCTTGATCACCGCGACACCGCCGGCCAGCTTGGCCAGCCGCTCCTGCAGCTTCTCGCGGTCGTAGTCAGAGTCGCTGTTCTCGATCTCGGTGCGGATCTGAGCCACCCGACCGGCGATGGCGTCGGAGTCACCGGCACCCTCGACGATCGTGGTCTCGTCCTTGGTGACGACGACCTTGCGGGCCCGGCCGAGCAGCGACAGGTCGGCGTTCTCGAGGGTCAGCCCGACCTCCTCGCTGATGACCTGGCCGCCGGTGAGGATCGCCATGTCCTGCAGCATCGCCTTGCGGCGGTCACCAAAGCCGGGGGCCTTGACCGCCACCGACTTGAAGGTGCCGCGGATCTTGTTGACGACCAAGGTTGACAGCGCCTCACCCTCGACATCCTCGGCGATGATCAGCAGCGGCTTGCCGGACTGAATGACCTTCTCCAGCAACGGAAGCAGGTCCTTGATCGCCGACACCTTGGAGCTGACGAGCAGGATGTACGGGTCTTCGAGGACGGCTTCCTGACGCTCGGCGTCGGTGACGAAGTAGCCCGAGATGTAGCCCTTGTCGAAGCGCATACCCTCGGTGAGTTCGAGCTGCAGGCCGAAGGTGTTGGACTCCTCGACGGTGATGACGCCCTCGTTGCCCACCTTGTCCATCGCCTCGGCGATCAGGTCGCCGATCGACTGGTCGCCGGCCGAGATGGCCGCAGTGGCAGCGATCTGCTCCTTGGTCTCCACCTCCTTGGCGCCCTTGAGCAGCGTCTCGGTGACCTTTTCGACGGCCTTCTCGATGCCGCGCTTCAGGCTGAGCGGGTTGGCGCCGGCCGCGACGTTGCGCAGCCCCTCGTGGACAAGCGCCTGCGCGAGCACGGTGGCCGTCGTCGTGCCGTCACCGGCGACGTCGTCGGTCTTCTTGGCGACCTCTTTGACCAGCTCGGCGCCGATCTTCTCGTAGGGGTCCTCCAGCTCGATCTCCTTGGCGATGGACACACCATCGTTGGTGATCGTGGGGGCGCCCCATTTCTTTTCCAGGACGACGTTGCGGCCCTTGGGACCCAACGTCACCCGTACCGCGTCCGCGAGGCTGTTCAGGCCCCGCTCGAGGCCGCGCCGGGCCTCTTCGTCGTACGCAATTATCTTGGCCATTGCGAAGTGATTCCTCCGGATCGGGGATGACACGTCCTGGCCGGGTGCAGTGCCCGCGACGGACGACCGGACCTCGGTCTCACCGTCCCGACCTAGCACTCACCGGTCGCGAGTGCCAAAGTCATTCTTAGCACTCGCCCATGCCGAGTGCAAGAAGCCGCACCCCCGGCTACGGCACCGCCCGCAACCCATCGACGACGACGTCGGTCACCTGCTCGGCCAGCGCGGAGTTGTAGGCCTCCATCGCCTGGCATCCGACGAGGATCGCCTTCACTTCTGCGACGCCGATGTCGCGCCGCGCGGTGCCCGCTTTCTGCGCGGCGCGCAGCAGCCCGCCGAGCACGGTTAGGAAGGCTTCCTCAGCGTGCGGCGCCGCGCGTGCGATGTCGATGCCGAATCCGGCGAGCGCCTCGACCAGCCCACGGTCCGTCGCGCCCCACTGCAAGACGATCGAGCGCAGGAAGGTGAAGAGCGCTTCACCCGGCTCGCCGGACTTGAGCAGCGCGTATCCGTCGTCGACAATCCGCTGCATCCGGTTTTCGATGACCGCCTGAAACAGCGCCTCCTTCGTCGGGAAATGCCGATAGACGGTGCCGGCGCCGACTCCGGCCCGTCGGGCGATCTCGTCGATCGGCACCGACAAGCCCTCGGCCGCAAAGGTTTCGTAGGCGACTTCCAGCACACGCGCACGGTTGCGGGCCGCGTCGGCGCGCATCGGCCGGGCGGGTTGAGCCATGGCACATCACCTGCTGGTTGACAAACCGGGGCGTACGTTCCGTATAGTCGAGTCAAGCGGAGCGTTCGCTCCGGTTACTTCATTCTAGTGTCCTGAGTCATTAATTCGTCGGCAGTAGTTAGCGACCGATTCGAGGATT